>JAWXBT010000212.1:0-9753 GCA_034440315.1 bacterium | reverse complement strand
TTCTTTATCAGTAAGCATCCACCAACTAAGGTCAGAGGGGACGCTTCACTCAAAGAAATCAATGTTGAGAGAGGTGTAAACTCAACGAACAAACTCCAAAAAGACGGGATTGGTTTTTTATAGTCATCGTTAGAAAAGTCTGGAGAAGCTGCGACTAGGTTTTTCTCCTCAACAAACCTGATCATATTCTCAATTCGGGGTTCATCAATTTCCACATCAGAGTTAAGGAACATGACCCAGTTTCCGGTGGCTTGGCTTAAACCTTGATTACAAGCAAAGCTAAAGCCCTTATTTATCTGGTTGTAAATAAACTTTACTCTTGGAAAGCTTTCTTCTAGTAAGTGAATGCTGGCTGAGGAAGCATTATCAATCACGATAACTTCTCCATGCTTAAGATCATGAAGTGCCGTTAATTGTTGTTCTAGAAGCTCTGGGGTGTTCCAATGGATAATAACTAAAGTAAAGGTCATAGAGGCGTTTAAGTGTTTTTAGGGCTGTAAACTTTCAGAACAAAGAGGCAGTTAATCAGAAATCCTGTTAGCTCAGTTACCACCATCATCCATGCTGCTGCAATAATCCCGTACTGAGGTATTAAAAACAAGTTACCACCAATATTCAGGAGCGTATTAATCATTCCAAAAGGCAGAAATTTTTTGACTAAACTTGAACTCTGAACCACCATGCTCAGCGGAGAGTTAATAAAGAAGAGTAAAACAACAAAGGAGAAAACTCTGACGAGCGGTGATGCAGCACTATAGTTTACGCCTAATAACGTAGTAGTTAATAACTCGGCACTGAAATATAGTCCAGTAGCTAACACGAGACCTAGCACTGCCATAATGGCAAATATCTTTTGCAGTTGCGTCGCAGTAATAAAGCCTTTTCGAGCAGCTAAGGGGAAAAGATTCTGTGCCAAAGCGGTTGGAAGTAGGCTAAGGCTCTCCAAGTATCTATACGCAGCTCCATAGATACCCAGAGCTCCGCTCCCAAGACTATACTGAATCACAAACGAGTCGCTTCGGGCATATAAGAATGAAGTGACAATTAAGAAGGCGAAAGTAGCGGAAGATTTTAAAGTTTCGTAACTCTCCATCAAATTAAATGAGAACCAATCTTTTAGGACCTTCCAAGGAAAAAACCAGATAGCAGTAATTAGTGAGCTGAAGAGAAAGAGGCAAGCAGCGATCTCTAAGTTAAAGAATTTTTGGGTGAGGAGGTACCCAACTAAGATGATGAGCATTCTCGAGGGATTCTTATAAGATATTGCCTTGGTTTTTTGGCGAGGCAGGTAATATGCATCTCCAATGGACAGCAGTGAATCCGGCAACAGTGTAAAGATCAGGAGCACTATTACTGGAAGGGGAAAAGTCCGGGTTAAAGTTAAGAAAGTGAACGCAGCTACTGCCGATACAATTAAAGTCAGTAGGCGGGCTCTCAAAATGCGGTGAAAGAGGAAATGGTCTTTTTCTTTTTCATAGTGAGCTTGATACCACTGGACCAGCCCAAAATCAGCCAGGACAGTGACTATTTGCAGAAAGGTAGCTAAAAATAAGATTTGTCCAAAGCTTTCTGGTAAAAGGGTGCGGGCCAGTAAGATAAAGATTATCGTACTTAGCACTTTGCCTGCAGCCAGACCCATAAATAGAGTAATAGAACGTTGAAAGAGGCTGCGTATCATAGACTAATACCCCAACTGTAAAGTGTCCCTGGCCAGATAGAGTATGGATTATCATCTAAAGTGTAGTGATCTAAGACTAACTCCTTGTGAAAGTTGGCTTCAGCAAAATCAAGAACTTCTTTGGGAAGGGAAGAATCATCTATCCAAATGAAGCCTTTAGGATATTTTTTCATGGCCAGTTGAAGATCGGCTAACTCACCCATAAACTTAGCTTGATTTCGGTTACCCAATACTTTTTCTCCCTGAGTGTTAAAGCTAAATGAGGTTTGTTTCATTAATCCCTGTCCATCAATCCAGCGAAAGAAGTACGAGCCTTCAAACTCTGTGCCCAAGTACCAAACTAGACGATCTCCCCAAGTATCAACAACCGCAGTCTGGCCTTTATCCAACTCACCTTTCTTTTTAATCAGGTCATAGACTTGATCGTAGTCGATCACAGCAATTTCTCGGAAGTCATGATTCACTGAGTAATAACTTTTAGGTTTAAGGGTAAATTTATCTCCATTTGCAATGATCAGCAGGGCGAGTATCAACGGTAGGGCTTTTTGTAACTGCTGGGGTACCTTCCACTTCTGCTGGGTTTTAAAAAGAGCATTGGTAAAGTAGGTCAGCGAGTACGCAACGCCTAGTAATAAAAATGGGAAGAGTGGCAGTAGGTAACGCGAAACATAGGGTCCAAAGAAAAAACACAAGAATATGAACTGCAAAAAGAAGTAGAGACTAATCAAAGAGGCAAATCTTTTTTTTGTTATGAGTGCAAGCCCTAGTCCAATTAAGCCTAGAAAAGTAATTAAGGAGTACTCACGCCATAAAAAGGAGTGATAATACCAAAGGTTATTTGAGAGCTGTCCACTTGCAATAGTCGCTACTTGAACACCTACTTGGCCAAGTATTCCAACGTACCAAATGATCGAGAAAAATATGCCGATGCACAGATAAAAAAATGGCTGCTTAAGAAACTTTTTAAGTTCTGAGAAATGAAATATGCAGAAGTGCAGAATCATAGTCCCGAACGCAATCATAAACATGATGTGGGTTAACGTTCCTAACAGAATAATTATTCCTAACAAAAAGAGTAGGAAAGGGCGATTTCTTTTTGATTCTAAAATGCTGAAGTATGTCAGAAAAAGTAAAAGAACTAGTAACTGCTGAATAACGTATCCTCTTGCTTGTCGGGACCAAGTAATCATAAAGTAAGAAAAAATAGATAAAACGCTGGCTGTAATACCAGTGAGGGGGTCAAAAACCTTCTTTCCGAGCCAAAATATAAGCAGGGGAACAAATGAGCCAATGATCATCAGTGGGAAGCGTGCCGCAAACTCGCTTTGACCAAAAAACTGAAAAAAGAGTGCCACTAAAACATGTGTAGTTACATTGTGATGTTCAAAGTAATAATTGGGATTGCTAATAATCGAAGGTCCAAACTTGAGCAATAGATTAGCCTGGTAAGCGGTACTAAACTCATCTACCCAAAAGGGTACTTTGAGTGGTTGAAAGCGAAAGATAAAGGCGAGTAAGATAATTCCCAGTGAGAGTAAAAAGTACCATTTCTTCATTTTTTTATCATATCATTTAGATCTGTGAGGGAGTGAGCGTAAATAGCCTACAACCTGAATCAAAAAGCCAAGAGTTAAAAAAATATAGATAAAGACTCCGGCATCTTCTGCAGAGCTATAAAAGGAAAAAACAGTTGCATACAGGGAAAATCCCAATAAAATAAAAGCGAAAATAAAAGGAACTCTTTTTCCAAAAAGCAACGTGGCAACTATTCCTTCAAAAAGAATTGTGGTCCAAGGCGTAAAAAACAAGTTGAGGTAAGGTAATGAAGAGAAAAAATTCATGACACTGTATATCGCTATCAGTACAATAATTTGCTCCTGATTATTATGGATAAACCTAATTAACTGAAGGTTAAGACGCTTCATTTTCTTTTTCTTGTGATTAGAATCAAGTAGGAAGTGCTAAAGATGATCATAATGGTTGAAATTAAGGCAGCCGCGTAAAAGACGGCCTGAGGTCGGTAAAAAACAATTAAGTCTTGATGTTGAGCATTTTTCAGGTACCAAGTATTAGCATAGGTGTTCCCTATAAAGTGAGCATCTGCCGCAATTGATTTTTTCCAGAGTGTCTGCCACCAAGGGGTTCCAGCAGGATAAAGTGCCCATCCAGGATTGTAACTTTGATTAAAGTGTAGAAAGAAAGATTCTGGGGCAGTGTTGAGATGTATCAAGTGTTTGGTTGGATTCAAAGTTGTGAAACTGATAGGAATTTTTTCTGAATTGAGATTCTTCGAGGTGATTGGAGAAGCTTGCTTTACTAAAAATACATCTAGTGTAGCAATTTTCTTTACCTCAAAATTCCGAATTTCTATTTCAGGATTTGTTCCTTCAGAGTTAAAGGAGGTAATAAAGAGGTTCACTTCTTTTGCATACTCATTGGGTACAAAGAAATGTGTATAGGTGTTCCATTGACCATTGCTTTTTAGTGTGACATTGGTTTTAGGCTGCAGCTTGTACTTTTCTGGTTGTGGGTCATTATCTTGTAAGATTGAAAAAGAGGTGGATTGTTCTTGTTGGCTGAAGTACTCAAAGCTTATGAAGTACTCGCTGGCATGATCAAAGTCTTGAATGTTAAACCCAACTCTTTCACTATTCTTTTCTTGTAGTTTTCCGGAAATTTCCACTGGGCGAGAAAGAGTGAGATTTTCGGCTTTTGGGTAAATGATCTCTAGCTGATACTCGCCTACTTCAAGAGATAACTCATTACTAAGATCAACTTCTTTTCCTTGCCAGAGTGATTTTATTTTTTTGACATCTGTATTAACTAAATGTACTTCGTATGTCCCAGATACAGGAACTGAAATCAGAAATTTCTTTACATTCACTGCTTCTGCGGAAGATAAAAACCCTGTCCTTTGAATAATACTATCTTCTTCTTCGATGCTCCGGAGCGTGGCTTGAACAAACTCACTTAATTCACTAGAAACACCGGAAGATTGATACAGTAACTTCTGGTGTGCATACAAATGAGAAAGTAGTTTAGTTTGGTTTTCTCGCTGGGTGAGTCCTGAGAGCTCAGGTAGTTCAGTCTGTATCGTTGCTATTAAAGACTTATATCTGTTGATAGTTGCCTGAAGGCTCTCCGCTAATCTAGCGTCCTGATGCTCTTGCAGAAGAAACGAAACTTCATTAATTCTTTTGTCAGCAAAAAGTAGACCAGTATCAATCTTTTTGACTGGAGAATTGCTTGCATTTGCTAAGGCTTCGTTTTCTTTAAAAATAACATACGGATATATAAGCGAGTTTGGAAGGAATCTTACAAATGGGAAACTTACACCAAATAAGGGAAAGTTGGGATCAGTCAGGTAATGACAGTTGAGACAATGTGCTTCAATAATATAAGCTGAATCAAGGCTGAGCTCTCTACTTAAAGCAGTTTCTTCTAAATCAGCCTGATCCAAGTAGAGCTTGCCCGGGGACATGACTGGCTCAGATTCAAGAACTTTCGCAAATCCAGAACCAGAGATTTGGGTTAAAGTGGCTCTCTGATGGGTTGAAAAAAGTTTGGAAGAGGTAGTTAAAGGGTACAGCTGCCACTCATTAAAATCTTTTACAGATTCGGGGTGATTAGCGTTCATTGGAGAGAAGAGATTATCTGAAAATTCTTTCGCTTGGGTTTTTTTATCATGATAGAGAATGTCAGACCTCCAAAGCACATAATTGACTCCTAGCATCTGACTAATTCGGTTGAACACTAAAAGATTCTGCTGATCAGCAGCTTTGTACAAGGAATCAATAATTGGAGGAGCTCCAGCCTCATTAACGATAACAGAGTGAGAAAAACTTAATCTAGGAAGCAAGTCAAAACTCCAGAAGCCCCATTTATAACTATCAACAGGGAATGAAGGGTAAAGTTTGGGTAATAGTAAAACCCGAGAATCTGAGGAAGCATTCTTATTCATGTATCCGGCAGTTTCAATCACATACTTTGGGACCGCGACGCGGGTGCCAAATGGTGGATCAAACTGAAAGAACTGATGCGTAAAAAAAGGAAAGTGATATGCCAACAAAGTGAAAATACTCAGACTAGTTATTACAAGGGAAAGTTTTTTTCTAGATCTCAGATGTAGGAGTAAGAAGTTGAGAGAGTATCCAGAAAGGAAAATAATGCTGAACCAAACACCTGGGCCAAATTTATATATCGCTGAACGAAATATAGCAAATCCTGGAATATACTTAATAAAGAGCAAGTAGATTGAGCCAAAAGGGTCGTGCGAGCCTGCTGCAAACAAACAACTCACTATTAAAATAAGCAAAATGAGAAAAAATAAGTGATCATTTCTTTCTTCAACTCTAAAACGGTGATGAAGAAAAAGACCAAGAAGTATCAGTGAAATGGGCAAGAAGCTTAATACAATAAGGAGGGGATTTTCTAGAAAAAAGCGGGAATAAGTGTGGTTAGGACTATCGTACCAATCAGGTATGCCCTGTAGGCGGAAAAGATTTATAAGACTTGCATTTTTACTGACAGTCTTTTCCCAGTTAAGTATGCTTTCAATTCCTCCAGATGCGGCTAGTCTAGCTCCGTATTGATTTTTTGCTAACTGGATTTGCGGAATAATCCAATAAGAATTTAAAAGTACGGTAATTACTCCAAAAAGAAAAATAGTTTTTAAAGAATGGAGTAAACCCTTAGCTCCATTTTGCCAGATATTAACAAAAGATAGGTAGAAAAAACTCACACTGTAGACGACTAAAATTGCTCCGTAAAGAGGAGGTGAGCCACCTCCATTGAAAAAAAAGAAAATAAGTCCAAATAAAGTAGCACCCTTCAAAGGAGGAATTTTTTTTAGTAATGTTTCGTATAAGATAAGTAGTCCTAATGGAAGTGCTACATATAGAGAAAACTTTCCTCTCTCGGTAATAAACCAGCCTTGCAGCAAGAAAAAGTTGTACATATAAAATAAACTTGAAAATATTCTGAAAGTAAAGAATTCTTTTCTTGGGAAAAAATGTTTAACAAAGATATACATAGATAAGCCAATCATAAAAAACCAAAAAACAAATGAAAGTCTTTGACCTAGAGATACATCATTAGTCACAAAAGTAAAAAAAGTTTCTGGAGTTTGTGCTATAAGAAAACCCTTGTTAAGAGTCCAATCAGCTCCAAAACCTGGTGAGGGGGTCCAAGAATACCAAAGGTCACGTAAGTAATTGGTCATATCTAGGCGAAATCCCGCGTCATGACCTAAAATTACTTGATCACTTTTTAACCAAAAAAAAGGAGTCCATGAGAGAAAAAAAAGAATTACCACCTCAGTTACCCAACTGGGTATTCTTTTTAAAAATTTAAAAAAGGATAGTATCTTCAAACGACCTTTTGCCTTTAAGTGAAAATCCGAAGTATAAGTGAATGCTATTTTCAAAATAACAATACAGCTAGATTTTTGAAAGGTCAACTGCATATGTTACACTCAAGAAGTTATTGATTAATTAGAATGAAAAAAAGAAAACCTCCAACAAATAATTCCCTATTGAATTTTTTTACTCAAACTCCAGAATGGTCAAGATGGTTAGTTGTTTTTGTAGGTATCGCGTTCCTTACCTACTGGCGTCTTTTTTTTCATTTTTTTGAACAAGACGAATGGATGGGCTTAGGACTTACATATGGAAAAGAGCTCGGGGTAATAGCTGAGTCGGGGATTTTGAATGCGCTAGTCTTTGCCCAAGGAAGACCACTAACTCAAATATTTAACACTTTCTTTTACCTAGCTTTTGGATTTAACTTAATTCCATTAACTATTTTTTCTATCACGCTACACGGTCTAACTGGATTTTCTCTTTTCTTGGTTCTTCAAAAAATTCGCTCGGCCAAGTACGTTAATTTTGCTGCTGTAGTTATTTTTCTGATTAATATTACCTCCCACCAGGCTGTTACGTGGTTCGCTGCCTCTATTTCAGTACCGCTAGCAACTTGCCTGCTCTTAGTCTCAATACTTTTTTTCCTCTACTACCTGAGTACAAATAGGAGAGATCAACTTATCCTATCTATCTTTCTTTTTTATCTTTCTTTCTTAACAAAAGAAATGAATGCGCTTTTTAGCTTTTTCTACATCTTTCTTTTCTATCTACAAAGAGGGGGAAACTGGCGTTCTAACTTAAAAACTACCTCATTCTTTTTGGTAATTACCTGCACTACGCTGCTGCGTTACTTGCACTACTTTTTTTTAAGTTCTGAAGCGTCCGGAATTATGGTTAAACAATCAACTGCAAATAATAGTGGTCTGGAAGTCCTTTTTAAAAATATTATTTCTGCTCCACTTGCAACAGTTAGTCAATTATTTATTCCAGCACCCTTCCTATTTGGCTGGGGATATAAAATCAACACACTCCTTTTTCATGGCAAATATTCAGCTCCATATGTGGAGCTCAGCCTAAGTCTAGTGCTTTCTGTGATACTTACTTTTGGATTGCTCGCTGTAGGGGTATTTTTACTAGTTAGAGGATATTTGCGGTGGCAGAACGTCATTATTGGAGGATTTTTTTATTTTTTGGCTTTGCTCCCGCTAACTATTATTCAAAAAGGGAATGCATATATGGAAAGTAGGTATGTCTATCTCCCACTAGTGGGAATAGCGATTATACTAGCAGGACTTGAGTTGAAGAAAAGGTCAGTAAAGGTCTTGGCAGGCACTCTAATATTCTTCTTGCTTTTTATCACATTTCAATCCACCCAGATTCAATCTTACTTAAAGGAGAAAACAGTTGTCTCAATGCAGCGTCGTACAATGGTGGAGCAGTTTCAGGCTCAAAATATTAGCAGTAAAAAAATCAACTTTTTCTACGTTTCTTCGAAAGAAGATTTTATTATTCCTAACCAAAAATTACCTTTCCAGCAAGGCGTAGGTTACACCTTAATGGTCATCTATTATTCTCAAGGCGTAATACCACAAAGTTTGTTAAGTCAAGGATTTATGTGGGATTTATCAAGCCAAGGATATTTTAGTGATGGCGAATATGGATTCGGATACTTTTATGAGCTGGAAGCACTTAAGGCAGCTGCACAGTCCCTTAGTCCTGAAAGGTATAACCTTTTGCGAATTGATTACTCTAATAAACAATTATATATTACCCCTGCCCAACTAAGGTCTCTATGAAAATTATAGGGCTAACGTCCCAATTTTCGAATAATCACGATAATTCAATTGCACTACTCGAAGATGGAGAACTGCTTTTTGCCCAGGCAGAGGAACGAGCGAGCAAGAAAAAACACGATCTATCATTTCCAGTACTCTCAATGGAGGATGCTTTTCGTTTTACAAACTGGAAGCTAAAGCATGTTGACTACTTTGTAACAACTTCTTCCCCAATGTCTTTGTACACTTCTCTAGCTTACTACAAAGCATACTTTGAAGGAATTCGCTATTGTGGAGTTTGGAATTTTTTGACTTGGTTTTTTCAACGTGCTTTTTCCATAGTCAGATATTCGGATCCACAGACCATTACCTTGAAGAACTTCGTTAAAGATGACTCTAAAATCCTCTGTGTTTCTCATGCTGACGCACATGCTGCAACTGCATATTGGTGTGGTCCCCATGATCATTGCTTAGTGGTTGCGCTTGACGGCTTCGGTACAAACGCTGATGGTCGGCCGAACTGCGGCAAAATATTTCTTGGAAAGAACAATCAACTTCAAGAACTCGAAGAAGTCCCAATCTATGCTTCATTGGCCCTGTATTATGGCGCGGTAACGGTTGGGTTAGGTTTTAAGTTAAATGATGGTGAAGGTAAGACGATGGGTCTAGCAGTGTACGGCGAACCAGAAAAATGTCTTAAAGAAATGCGTAAGTTCTTTCCAGATTTTATAGATGGTAAGTGGGTGGGTCGTTCAAGTTGGTTAGAAGTAAACAGCGTCTCGACCATAGAGTTTTTTAGCAAGACAAAGACGTTCAGTTATTTAAAAGATTTAGTCGAAAAATATGGTGACCGCCATGTAGCGGCAGCTGCACAACAAGTTCTCGAAGAACGAGTTTTAAAGTTCTTTAAGTATCTACAAAAAAAGTATAAATTAAATAC
>JAWXBT010000211.1:0-2844 GCA_034440315.1 bacterium | reverse complement strand
TTTGATGTGTATGCCGATAGGATGGTCGTGAGTGGGATTGGTACAGATGGTCGGGTATTCGATCGGGGGATGATTGGTTTGCGATCGGTTTAGGAGAAATTATGAAAGTTAAACAATTGAAGATGACCTCGTTTCGAGGTATTGGCAATTTGACGTTGGAGTTTCCAAAAGATCAGCCAATTGTATTTATTGGGGATAATGGTGTTGGAAAATCGAGTATTCTTGATTGTTTGGCGATTTTGTTATCCCGTTTTATAGACTGTATTCAATTGCCAACAATTGAGGCTAATATGAGGGCTAAAATACAAGGTGACAGCATAACTCCGCGTTCTTTCAGCGAACAGGACATTAAAAACGAATATACCGAGACAAACAACGAAATTACGCTTTTACTCGACAGATCACAGGAAGTAAGTTGGTCTCTCACCACGAATCGGAAAAAAGACAGCAAAAATACAACTGGGAGCATGGCGGAGTTGCGATCTGTTGCTCAAAAAATATATGATCACTGGAAAGCAAGTCCTAAAGCTAATATACCCCTAGCAATTTATTATCCTGTCAATCGTTCTGTTCTTGATATTCCATTAGAACTTACCAAAAAAGATCGATTTGAGCAAACAAATGCTTATGAACAAGCACTAAAAGGAGTAAAAATCAGCTTTGATAGTTTTTTCAGATGGTTTAGACTGGTGGAAGATTTAGAAAACGAAGAACGACGAGATAACCCTGATTATCGAAATAGCCAACTAGAAGCAGTAAGACAAGCCATATCTTCACTTATCCCCGATTTCTCAAACTTGCGCGTTCGTCGTTCTCCTCTACGAATGACTGTCACAAAACAAGGTCAAGAACTTATCATCAATCAGCTATCTGATGGGGAAAAATGTTTGCTAGCAATGGTAGGAGATTTGGCGCGGCGTCTTGCTATTGCAAATCCTGGGTTAGAAAAACCACTTGAGGGAAGTGGTGTTGTTTTAATTGACGAAATTGAATTACATCTTCATCCCAAATGGCAAAGAGAAATTATTCCAGCTTTGACTAGAACATTCCCTAATTGCCAATTTATTGTTACTACTCATTCACCACAAGTAGTTAGTCATGTGAAACCAGAAGGAATTTATATTTTGAAAGCAACGACTGAAGGTATTATTGTCAATCAACCAGAAAGTTCTTATGGGAGAGATAGCAATCGTATTTTGGAAGACTTGATGGAAGTTCCAGAACGCCCACAGGAAATTAAGAATCGTCTTCGCGATCTTTTTAGACTAATAGATGCGGGAAATCTCACCGAAGCTAGGCAAATGCAAAAACACCTCGAAGCCGAAATAGGAGATGATGAACCAGAATTTGCTAGCGCAGATGTACTCATCCGGCGAAAGGAAATCTTAAGTCGATGAAACATATCCAAAAAGGTCAGGAACCCGAAAGTTTCAAGGATTGGAAAGATCTTGAAAACGATGATTGGAAACCTAACTGGGACAACTTAAGCAAACCCCAGAAAACCGATGTACATGACACACTGCTGCGAGAACAAGGTTATATCTGTTGCTATTGTGGAATGCGGATAAACAGGAGTAGCAGCCATATTGAACATCTAAAGCCTCGCAAAACATACCCGAACCTAGCACTCGATTACACAAATTTGATAGCTTCATGTCCGGGAGAAGGTGATGAAAGAGAAAATGAAAAACTGCCGCTACCACCGCCATTGTCGGAACACTGCGGACATAAAAAGGGATTTTGGTATGATCCTGATTTAATGGTTTCTCCTCTTATTGAAAACTGCGCTGACTACTTCAAGTACACTGGTTTTGGAGAAATTCTGCCTAACGACGATCCTACTATGCACCCAGCTGCTAAAGAAACTATCGAACGACTAGGACTAGACAATCTCAAGCTGGAAGCTTCAAGACGCAAGCAAATTCGCAAGATATTGCCACTTATCGATGGGCTTACAGTTGAAGAAATACAGAAACTTGCTCAAAGTTATGAGCAACTAGATGCTGAAGGTAAATATGTGCCTTTTTGTGCTGCGATTCTCTATATTCTCAACGAATACTTTCTTCCTGAAAACCGTAACATAAAGGAAAATCCGAAATGACTCAAGGTAGCAGAGCAAATCTCTCTGGGAATGTCTTAGAAAAAACTGTAGCAGGAGCTTTACAGGGACATGGATACGTCCAAACAGGTGACAATTTACCGAAAAAACAGCGATTATCATACCTGTTAGAGTCTCACAACATACCTCGGCGATATGCGAGGCAAGTTCATATCGGTCAAGGTATCTATGGTACAGATATTTATGTAGACTTTTATATTATTGGTTCTCCTTCAATTCCTCCCGCTCTAATCATTGAGTGTAAATGGCAACAAGTGGGTGGCTCAGTTGATGAAAAACTACCTTACGTCAATTTAAACATACAGAATTGCTATCCTGTACCAACCATTGTCTTGATAGACGGCGGCGGAATGAAGCCAGGAGCAATTATCTGGTTAAACCAACAAGTTGGCTCTAATAAAAATCTCTTAGCTGTCCATACCTTGTCTAGTTTTATCATTTGGGCTAACAACCATCTTTAATATGACGTGACAAGTACTTCTGCAATTTTTCCTCGCTTTTTACCATTGGAATTAATCGCTCTTGCTGCTAATATTCGGTAAATTTTAAATTCACTATATATATCTCGAATAAACTCGCAATCAGAATTAGACAGCATCACTTTTACACCACAATTAGCAAGTTCTGCAAATACATCTCTTAGCCTAATTTGGTCATCTTTACTAAACGAATAGCGACTGTATCCTGTAAAGTTGCTGGTATCACTTAGAGGATAGTAAGGCGGA
>JAWXBT010000210.1:0-3401 GCA_034440315.1 bacterium | reverse complement strand
TACTTAAATGATCCTTTAATAAAATGAAAAAGAAAACAGAGAGAAAGAAATTAACAGAAAAACTAGATAAGTTAGTCAGTCTCAGGATTCGAGAGATAGAGCCTGAATGTGTGACTTGTGGTTCAACAACCAAATTAGGAGCCGGACATATCTTTAGCAAAAGAGGTTTGAATACCAGATGGGATCTAACCGAAGCTGGTAATGTTCACACCCAATGTTGGGGCTGTAACTACCGACACATTAGAGATCAGTACCCATATTTCACCTGGTACATTGAGAAGTTCGGGCTGGATCAGTTCAATTCTCTAAGAAGAGTGTTTAAGACAGTTATCAAACTGAAAGATGCTAAACTGAAAGAACTAATTAAATTAAACTAAAAATATGATGAATATTAAAAAAATTCTTGATAGTTATGATAAAGAAAATATAACTATCGCAGTATTTGGTTCGCATTCGGCTCTAGATGTTTGTCGGGGCGCAAAAGATTTAGGATTTAAAACTTTAGTTATTACTCAAAAAGGCCGTGGGACTCCTTATTCTAAGTATTACAAAAGCCGTTGGCTTGATTACAAAACAAGATCAATTGGATGTGTGGATGAGGTTTTGGAGCTTGAGAATTTTAAGGATATTTTATCTGAGGAGAATATGAAGATCCTAAGAGATAAAAATGCAATTTTTATTCCACACAGATCTTTTGAAGTTTATATAAATGATTACGATGCAATTGAAAATGATTTTCTAGTTCCAATGTTTGGGAATAGAAAATTGCTTCGTAGTGAAGAGCGTGGGAGTGGTGGAGTTGATCAATATAAAATAATGGAAGAAGCGGGGATTCGGTATCCTAAAGCTTTCAAAGGTCCTGAAGAAATCGATAGACTTGCAATAGTGAAAGTTTTAGAAAAAGAGCGAGGATTTGAGAGGGCGTTTTTCCTAGTTAGTTCTAAAGAGGGATTTGATAAGGCTTCAGAATTCTATTTAGGGAAAGGGACTTTTACAAAAGAAGCTTTGAGTGAGGCTGTAATTGAAGAATTTTTGGTAGGGGTGCAAGTTAATTTTAACTTCTTCTATGATCCGATAAATGACAGGTTAGAACTTTTAGGTACTGATACCAGGAGACAAACTAATTTAGAGGGGTTTACCAAATTACCAGCTGCAGAGCAAAAGTATCTACGACAACACTTAGGAATTAAATTTGAAGAATCTGGACATATTGCAGTTACAGTTCTGGAGTCTCTTTTGGAGCCAGCGTTTGAAATGGGCGAGAAGTTTGTTGAAGCAACTAAAAAATTAGAACTCCCGGTGATTGGTCCGTTTGGCCTTCAGACGATGATTATTCCCGGGCCGCCTAAAAAAGAAATTATTGTTTTTGATGTTTCACCTAGAATGCCAGGATCTCCAGGAATTGCAGCAACACCATATTCTGGGTATTTGCATGGGGCTAATATTACAGCTGGGAAGAGAGTTGCTATGCAAATTAAAGAGGCTTTGGATAATAATAAGCTGGAGGAAATTTTATCATGATGTATCCACCTCACCCTAGCCCTCTCCTCAAAGGAGAGGGGATTTTACAACAGATTAATTGTAAGAAAAAATTCCTTCTTCCTTAGGGAGAATGTTAGGATGAGGGGTGTTAAAAATATTATGGATTTTAAGAATTATAATAGTGCATTTAGTTTTAGATACGGAACACCTGAGATGAGGGAGATATTTTCTGAAGCAAATAAATATCGGTTATGGAGAAGGATTTGGGTGGAGATGGCGAGAATACAGAGCGTAGAGGGTTTAGTGAGCAGCGTAGAGTTGGAGGATTTGGAGAAGTATCAGGAAGATATTGATATTGAGCGGATTTATGAAATTGAAAAAGAGACGGGTCATGATGTTGTTGCGGCAATTCGTGAATTTGCAGAAAAAGCCAAGGTTGGTGGAGGCAAAATTCACTTTGGGGCAACTTCAATGGATATTGTTGATAATGCTGATTCGATCCGGGCCAAAGAGGCATTAATTATTATCGAGGAAAAATTAGTTAAACTGCTCAAAGAATTTGCCGATAAAATTGAGGAGTATTCGGATTTTCCTTGTATGGCTTATACCCATCTTCAGCCGGCAGAGCCGACAACATTGGGATATAGATTTGCAATGTATGCTCAGGATTTAAATTGGGATCTGGCTTATCTAAGACTACTTAAAGATAAAATTAAATCAAAGGGATTTAAGGGGGCAGTTGGAACCCAGGCGAGTTATAAAAAACTTTTTGGAGACAATGTTGGAGAATTTGAGAGTCAGATGATGGAGAAATTAGGACTTAAAGCGGCGTTAATTACAGGTCAAACTACTCCAAGAAAAATGGACTATTTTATTACCACAGCTCTTTCATCTATCGCACAATCTTTATATAAATTCGCATTTGATCTTCGTGTTTTGCAGTCACCTAATTTCGGAGAATTATCAGAACCATTTGGTAAAACTCAAGTTGGATCATCCGCGATGCCGTTTAAAAGAAATCCGGTTAAGAGTGAAAATATTTGTTCTTTGGCAAAACTGGTATTAAGTTTATCTGATAACGCTTCTCAAAATGCATCTCTTTCGCTGCTTGAGCGAACAATTGATGACAGCGGTAACAGACGGGTTTATATGCCGGAGATGTTTTTAGGGGTTGATGAAATATTGAAAACAGCGACGGGTATAGTTTCAGGACTCGTTGTTAACGAAGCAAAGATTCAGGAGAATCTGGAAAGATATGCGCCGTTTTCGGCGACTGAAGAAGTGATTTTAGAAGCAGTTAAGAATGGGGCTGATCGGCAAGTAATGCATGAAGTTTTGAGGGAGATTTCTATGGAAGCTTGGGCTTTGGTTTCTGTTGGTGAGGAAAATCCGATGTTGGAGTTGTTGATGAAGAGAGAAGAAGTACTAAAATTCGTAGGGAAAGAAAAATTAGAAAAGATAATAGACCCGCAAAGTCATTTAGGGACTGCACCTGTAAGGGCAAGAGAACTTTTAACATCTCTCAGGAATTTATGAGTGAAACATTAAAGCATAGGATAGACCTAAAGGAGAAATTGGAAGCTGTGTTTGGGGCTTTTGCAGTTACGCCAGATAAGGCTCGATCTACAAAAAGAACTGTTCTTCCAATGTTAGGAGGGGCAGGTCCCGATGAGTACGACTTTTCGCCGAGTGAGTACCTTTTACGAAGGTGGCGAAAGGGCGTAGAAGCAAGACGGATGCCACCTGCTTTCAGAAGAAGACTTGAGGAGATTCAGAGCCGATATCTCTAAATCTTATGATTAAAGCGATTATTTGGGATATGGATGGGGTGATTATTGATTCAGAAGATCATCACCATGAGGGAGAAATTAAAACTTTTAAACATTTTGGAATAGAAATTCCTGAAGAGATAAATAAAC
>JAWXBT010000209.1:0-3212 GCA_034440315.1 bacterium | reverse complement strand
GAGATACACTCCTAACTCCCTTTCCCCTCTATATAAATAGAGAACCAAATTTAATATGGAGAACAAGTATAAGCATGGCACAGACTGGCGAGTTCAATTCATCCAATATAAAATCCTACAGAACAATTACTGATTCTCATAAAAAACAGATCGAGCTTTTGCAGATTATGGCTGATCACATTACACCTGGAACGAGTAATCCTCAGCAGTTTGATATCAGTGAACTTGCACGTCGAACCTTTTCAAAAGATGAGAAAGAAGCACTTCGTTATTTATTAATCTTAGAAGGTCAAAAACTTGTTACTCCTTATCCAGAGGGTGACTTTACTTCTAATAATTGGATTATTACCAAACACGGCATGAAAGCAGTGCGAACAATTTTTAGAGCCACCGTTCAATAGCTGAGATCAAAAACCAAGCTCACTGAACAATTTTTACTCTGAGTTTGATGCTAGAAGATCACAAAGTTGACATTGCATTAAGTCGCCCCCGTAGCCTACAGCTCGGCAGGACTCCCCATGAGATCTTGTTAATAGATGCCTTAGATGAGGCTTTTGCTAAACTGCGACAACTTGCTGAATCAGGAAAAACGTTCCGAGGTACAAATCAACATGGCGAGAATCAACTTCTTGCTGATTTTGAACTTGAAGAATCTACGATTCAGATACTCAGAAAAGCAAATCTTCCAGCGAGAATTATATCTGAAGAACACGGAGAAGTATTAATATCCACAAGTCCACAATTTACAGTACACATGGATGGGCTTGATGGCTCTGGGCTTTATTTAAAAGGCGGCGCTGAATCACGATTTTTCCATATGATTGGAATTCATAATGATTGCGATCCAAGCTATGCCGACTATTCAAGTGCTGGCTTTATTGATCTTGTCAGTGGAGATATTTTTATTGCCTCTGCAGGCAAAGGTGCGCTTTTAATAAAGCAAAATGGAGTTAGCTTAGGCTTAAAAATCAAGGAATCGTTTGCGCAAAAAACAAGGGTTCATGCAGACGAAAGCATCTGCGCAAATTATGGATACGACTGGAATGAATTGCAGAGAATTGGAGAGCCAATCACTATACAATGTTGTGCAGCAAAATTTGCTGATCTTCTAACTGGTAAAGTGGATCTCGTTCTTGAGGGCACTAGGAAAGGAAACTTGGAGCAGATTATTGCTTACGCTCTTATCTGTGAAGCTGGAGGTTGTGTTCTAGATCACAAAGGTCAAGATATAGGTACACAGAAGATTTTAAATTACGGTCAAAAGGAAAAACTTCCTTTGATCTTTGGTGGCGAAATAAGAAGAACTCAAATTTTCATGAATAACATCCTGCAAAGACATTACTAGTGTATCTTTCCTTAAGTCTTACCACCAAAGTAATCTACTTGCGCAACGAAATATAACGATAGGATAAAGTAAGTCCAAAAAGAACTTTCCGAAAGAAAATCATTTTTTGGACTTACGATCCCCAAAAGGGATGATAAAAAGTTATCCTAACTAATTGTTTTAAGTAAACCCAAGGTTTTCAACATAAAAAGTATTCGGAAATTACTTATTGGGATAACTATAGTGTTTTTCAAAAGTCTTTGCCGAATCACGAGATATGGCAATAGAAACTATGTTAAATCTTGTTTCTTGTTAACCCTTCGGGTTAGCTATGATTTTTGAAAATGAAAAACACTATTTATTATCCCTGCGGGGAATAGTAACTTTCTAAAGCCTTTGCTTTTCGGCAAAAACTTTTGAAAGTTACTATTCCTGATTTTTCCTCTTTCTGAGAAAGCAGCTTCAGAGCTATGATTTAAAGCATCATATAATAAGTAAAACGCGAGCAACTTTTTTCGGAGGCACAATGACTCTCAATCTACCTTTAATGGAAAACAACATAACTAGAGAAGATCTTAATGCTGTCATTGATTTTTTAAAACAAGAGCCCGCCCCAATCTTAACCAACAGTAAAAAATGTCAAGAATTTGAAAAGGCCTGGTCTGAGTGGTTGGGATGTAAATATAGTGTATTTGTAAATTCCGGATCTGCGGCCAACTCAATTTCTATGCATATAATTAAAGAATTATATGGAGAAGGAGAAGTCATAGTCCCTCCACTTACTTGGGTTTCAGATATTTTGGCAGTTATGCGAGCTGGGCTAACTCCAAAATTTGTTGATGTAAATAAACATCACTTAGCAATGGATGAAGATCAAATCTTAAATGCAATTAATTCTAAAACCAAAGCGGTTTTCTTAACTCATGTCTTAGGATTCAACGGACTTTCAGATAAACTTTTAAACGAACTTCAAAAAAGAAACATTCCGTTAGTCGAGGATGTTTGTGAATCACATGGAGCAACTTTTAAGAATAAAAAGTTAGGAAGTTTTGGTTGTATGTCTAATTTCTCCTTCTATTTTGCCCATCATATGAGCACAATTGAAGGTGGAATGGTTTGCACTGATGACGAAAAAATCTATCAAATGGCACGAATGTTTCGTTCACACGGCATGATCAGAGAAGCCACAGATGAAAACATAAAAACACAATGGTCAGCTGAGCATACAGATCTGCGTCCAGAATTTATATTTGCATATCCAGGATATAATTTTAGAAGCACGGAAATAAATGCCGTAATGGGTCTGTCTCAATTGCCAAATCTTGATGCTAACAACAAAAAAAGAACTGATAATTTCAATATATTCCTTGAAGGACTTGATCGTAAAAAATACTTTACAGATTTTATCACAGAAGGCAGTTGTAACTACGCATTTACTCTGCTTTTAAATGATCCTGACAAAGGTCTCTGCGAAAGATTGATCACTAAAATGTCGGAGAATAAGGTTGAATTTAGACGCGGCATGTCCGGTGGTGGCAACCAATTGCGTCAACCATATCTAATGAGAGCTTTAGGCAAGCAAGATTTGAGCAAATTTCCAGTTGTTGATCACATTCATTACTTTGGTTTCTATATTGGAAATTTTCCTACTCTTAAACCAGAAAGAGTTATTGAGCTTTGCAAAGTTTTAAATTCAGTAAAATAGTTCTTTATTGGAAAAACTTTTAAAGAGATCTTCATTAGGCAATAATTCAAATACTTCCGTAAATTATAGCATTAAAAACTTACTAGGCTTTTTTCCTAAACTATTCGTTTATAACCTTGTTATAATAAGTTCTTGGCTATAGTCATAAACTCATGCCTGCAACCATTTAGTTTTATTATATTT
>JAWXBT010000208.1:0-9198 GCA_034440315.1 bacterium | reverse complement strand
TATTTACATAGATATGATTACTCAAACTGGATTTGATGGCAAAAATACTGATGTGAGTTTCACAGTTCTTGATGAAGACAGCACTAAAGCATTAGAGATTGTAAAAAAGATGGTTCCTTCTTTAAATGCTCAAGGTGTTGAGTGTGATCGTAATATAGCCAAAGTATCTGTAGTAGGTATTGGTATGAGATATCACTCAGGTGTTGCTGCAAAAGTATTTCAAGCTTTAGCTTCCGAGAATATTACTGTTCAAATGATTTCAACCTCAGAAATTAAAATTAGCGTAATTGTCCCGCGAAAATATTGGGAAGTAGCTGTAAGAACTCTACACGATGCTTTTTATAAAGATAATGTTGAGATTTCAGAAGAGGCTGCTTAGAAACTAGATTATGCTACAACAGGTTCATTGGTCAGTCCTGATCTAATCTTTGTATATGCTCCACGGTTATCCAAATAAGTAGTTAATCTGTGATAAGAAACAGGATTCAGTACAAATAAAAGTGATTTGATCTCAGCAACTACGGAATCGCCTCCATCATTTCTTGATTGCAGTAATGCTCTATGAATATCCGATACAACCTTATCCGCTGCGGCCTCTAATTTCCGAGAAACCTTATCGAGTTCTTTATTGTCAGGGAAGGTATTTAGAAATTCAACTTTCATACATAGATCTGCTACATAATTTGCCAGAAATGGAATTGCGTTTCTATCGGGAAAATATTCTTTTGAAGAATTACTTCCTAAATTTGGATCGGTTTTTCCCAACAGAACATGTAAGGCAATATTATTACGGATTCCTAATAGTACTGAACGAGGCGAGAGATTTTCATATAATAGTTTATGATTATTTGAGATTAATTCTGTTTGGCCCACAACTCTAATTTGATCAGCAAGAGTTAGGCTTAAATCTTGAGTTAAATAAAATGTTTCATCTTGAAATTGAACTAGCATGTTAGTTGGATGAAGTTTTCTATCTGCTGGACAATAGACGGTTTGATCAGAAACAGTTACATCTAATAGAAAGAATGGTTTTATTTTGGTTAGTGTTTGATCTAGATTATCTGAGGAAAAGGCACTCTTATTAACTAATAGAATTGAGGTTCCATGAATTGGCATAGTTGAGAATCTGCTTATGCCTTTTGATATCCAATTTTGATATGTTTCTGCTCCAATTTGAACAGTTGTTGTAAAACAATCAAACTCAACTTTACAGTCTGGTCCCAATCCGCAGTTTAAGTTTTTTTGAATTTCTGCTTCTACAACTACATCGGGATATTTTTGAAATCTCGTAATTTCTTCGTTTCGTTTTATTAGTGCTTGAACTACTTTTGTAGCATTATCCAAAACATATAAATGAGGACTATGATGGAGAAAATGGTTGATGTTATCAAAAACATGATCTAAGGCAGTCGAAGGATCGGGGAGAGTTTTTTTCTCTGAAGTAGAATTCCCTGAGCTAAGAACAGTTTCAGATTTTGGTGAGTGCCTAAACACTTGAATAAGATCGTAAGCCTGCATTCTACTTGACAGAAGTAATGAAGCAGGTCCAATTCGCTCACAGCTTTCACTCGGATTACGATATCCTTCAATAGGATAGAGCTCTAAAGTATCATATTGATTTGCTGATTGCCTTAATACCTCTAAAAGTTTTGCTCGAATTTCCTTCGGTTCAAATTGACCATCTAGTACTTGAGTAACGACTTGAGTTAAAGAAGACAGCATGAACCCATGGGCTTTCAATGTTTCCATGGTAGCAAAATGACGTCGCTCAGAAAGTTTAGGTGCAAATTGAGTTGCGCTTAGAACATCACGTTGCTCAGAGAAATTTTTATCTATTCCTAAATCGACTCCGTGAGGTACTCCCTTAAGTTCAAGAGAGTCAGAAGTATTTAAAGACCGAGGTCTTCTAAACTGACCTAATGTTAGGCAGTCCGGATCATGCATAACTGGAAAGGAAAATTTTTGTTCTGACATTCCAATTAAATAATAGACGTTAAGTAAGTGTAATTGAATTTTAAATGCTAATCAAAGTTTGTTGATAAAGTTCAATGGTTACGCAAATTTAATCATTTTCTAGGGAAATATATTGAGAGAATAATCTAGATTTTTTAACTCCAATACCTTTAATATCCTCTAGTACAAGGTGTTTTTGTCCAATTGGCAATTTTCTAGCTTTAAAGATTAAATCTTCTTTTTTGGAATAAAGCCTTTCGGCAATGTCAGCTGAGATCCCAGATACTAAGCTTAAATCATAAGTGGTGGCGGAAAAAAGATCCATTTTCTTTCCCATTGCAAGACTCTCTTCAGAGTTATTGATTTGAGATGGCCAGCGAACATGGCACTTAGTATTAAGGATCTCCCAAGTTAAACTGACAATAATAACCATTAATGTAAGTAGAGTAAGTGAGAGATGTCGATTTGCCATATATATCTAGATATCGAGTATTTTTCTTTTAAGTTGTTTAATTAAAGAAGTTTTTTTGCTGGAAGTTGATTAGGAATCTTATATTGTAATTCTCGTGAAATTACAGGTTTAAAAACTACAAATGGAGAAAATCCACATCTTGGCGTTAAACTACTTAAGATTGAATCTGGGGTTTCAACTGTTATCGGAAAATTGTTTATATAGTTATCCCAATAAGTAATTTCCGAATACTTTTCTGTTGAAAACCTTCGGTTTACTTAAAACATTTAGTTGGGATAACTATTTATCATTCCTGCGTGGGATCGTAATTCCAAATAAAGATTTTCTTTCAGAAAGTTCTTTTTGGACTTACGATCTCAGGTAATCTGGATGACAATAGTGAGCCACAGATCTTTAGAGTAAATAGGGCTTCATAAGATTATTTTAAGCCAATAAATCAAGTTTAGTGTCAGCTGATGATTCCTCTTTTTCTTCTTCTTTCGAATTATGAGCTACCTTCTTCTTATTTTCTTTACTTGAATAAGGTGCCTCCACCCGTTTTGGGACTTGTGGCGCAATTTTATCCCTTTCTTTAGTGCCTATTGTGGAAAATGCATGTGTTGAGGCTTGGGCTGAAATCTGAGTATTGCTAATAACCTGCTTAACATCGGTAGGCGTGTTATTCTGCTTGTTGTGTTGATTATCGGGGCGGGTTGTTATTGTGTTCGCCGCACCAACCCCGATACTTTGTGTTATGGAGTTAGTCATTGTAACCTTCTTCGCAATTTGAGCTCGCTCAGTTCGAATATGCTTATACGGGCCTAAAGTATCATATCGGCATTTAATAACGATTTTTTAGGGTTTCAGCCTAATTTGTGAACAACTTGAATTTATTGAATAAAAATTCGATTAATCTTGATGCAAATGCATCATGGGGCACTTCCGAAGAGGTCTGGGCTGAACTTTGTGAAATGCAGGCTGCTTTGGGTTCCTTGAACCCGAGCTCAATTCATCAAGGTGGGCAGCGATCCCGATTTCTAATCGAAGAAGCTCGTGATTCAATCAAAGATTTATTAAGTCTAAAATCGGCTGATAAATTAATTTTTACTTCTGGTGCTACAGAAAGTAATAATACTGCGATTTTTTCTGCAATGCTTGGTAAAAAAATAAAGACAGCTGTAGTAACTAGCACAATTGAACATCCTTCAATTTTAGAAGCAGCAAAAAAGTTAGCTTTGCTAGATCACAAAGTTGTTTTTGTTCAGCCAGATTCAAAAGGTGAAACTTCAGTTGATTCAATTTTAACAAATGTTAATTCGGAAACATCTATCCTTTCATTAATGCTTGTAAATAATGAAACAGGAATAATTAATCCTGTTTCTCAAATTGCTTCAAATATTCAACAGCAGGGAATTTCTTGTCTCGTTCATACTGATGCTGTTCAAGCCTTAGGAAAAATTCCAGTTTCCTTTATGGATTTAAATGTCGATTTAATGAGTATTTCAGGTCATAAAATAGGAGCATTAGCAGGGGTAGGGGCTTTAATAGTTCGTGATGGTTTAGAAATTGAACCGTTACTTTACGGCGGCCCTCAAGAAAAACGTTCAAGAGCTGGAACTGAAAATATTTTAGGAATTGTTTCTTTTGGAATAGCAGCCAAGATATTAAAAAAATCTTTAAAGGAAAGAATTACAAAAATATCTCAGAATAGAGAAATTTTTTGGCGGGAACTCCGAGATAAGATACCAAATATTTTACCAAATGTAGATCTAAGTAAAACTTCCCCCAACACACTTAGTTTATTTATTGAAGATGTGAATACATCTGATTTAGTTGTGGCCCTAGATTTAGAAGGGATTTATATTTCTTCCGGTGCTGCATGTGCTTCCGGAAAACCGGGAGCCTCACATGTACTTTTAGGTATGGGAATGTCTGAGGAGAGAGCTTCTCAATCAATTAGGATTAGTCTGAAAGATAGTTATCCAGAGGAAAAACTTTTAGAAGCAGCTCATAAAATTATAAGTTGTATTGAGAGGATTCGTGGATAGAACCCAGCAAAATAGCCAAAAAACGGTAGCTGTAGCTATGAGTGGCGGAGTTGATTCTTCCGTTGCTGCTCTTTTGCTTCATGAGCAGGGTCAAAGTGTTTTGGGTATCTCAATGCAAGTTTGGGATTACAGAAATAATGGTGGATCTTGCAGCAGGGCAACTTGTTGCTCACCAGATGATTTTACAGATGCTAGAAGGGTAGCCGGAAAGATCGGTGTACCGTATTACGTTTTTGATTTTGAAAAGGTATTTGAAGAACGGGTTATAAGTAATTTTGTAAAAAAATATCAAGAGGGACTTACTCCAAACCCTTGTGTTGATTGTAATAGCAAGGTCAAATTCAAAGAGTTAAGAGCGCGCGCGTATAGTATTGGATGCTCCTCCGTTGCTACTGGGCACTATGCTCAAATCGAAAAGCAAAGTGATGGTTATCACTTATTAAGAAGTATTGATTCTGATAAAGATCAAAGTTATTTTTTGTATGGATTATCTCAATCAGATCTTTCAAAAACTCTGTTCCCAGTAGGACATTTAACTAAACCAGAGGTTAGAGAATTAGCCCGTAAAGCTGGCCTAAATACAGCATCTAAACCCGAGAGCCAAGATATCTGCTTTGTTTCGGGGACTGTTTCAGAGTTTATGAAAAGACGAGGCGTCAAAGATATCAAGGGATCTATACTTGATGTTAATGGAAACAAAATTGGGCAGCACGATGGTATTCATAAATTTACAGTCGGCCAAAGAAAAGGAGTCGGTGTTGGCGGCAATGAAGTACCCCTCTATGTTTTAGAAATTAATCCTGAAACAAATTCTGTAATTATTGGAGATAAGAAAAACTTAGAGCGCGATTCTTTTTTTGTTGGAGAAGTTAATTGGCTTCATCCCAAATTATGCAATATTGAAATTCCACAGACTGGTATTGAAGCTGTTGTTCAACTCCGTCATCGGCATAAAGGTGTTAAATGCAAAATTACTCCAATTGATTCTAACTCAGTCAAAGTAAATTTTATCGATGAATGGACCACTGTTTCCCCTGGTCAAGCTGCAGTATTTTATGATCTTGAGAATAGGGAAGTGCTCGCAGGTGGTAGAATCAGGCATCAAAATCGCTTATCACTAAGTGCTATAGCTAATTAAGATACGAGTGGTCTCATATATCTTTCAAGACCTAGCGATCTACTAACTATTTTAATTGGATAATTACTTGGATGAAGGTTAGTTAATATATCCTGATCCTGATTAGAGCCCCTCTGATCTTCGGTAAAAAAGTTATAAACAAGAGCGAAAGCATCTGCATGAAGGTCTTTTACTACACAGGCTTTTGGGATTTTCACTCCCGTGATTTCTTTTATTCTTTCTGCAAGATCTTTTCTTAATTTCAAAGGAATTAATTCAGCACTTGGTTCACCGATTATAAGATCTTTGGCAAGTCTAATATGATGGATCGTCTTTACTGTTCCGTCTACTAAAGGATTTATTTGGTTAATTCTTTTCTGATCTGGTCTTAGGTCACCTAATTCTCTTAATGCCCAAATCTCTCCAGGAGGGAAAATTATTATTTGTTTAGGACTTTCTGGAGTTGGACGTATGATTACACCAAGGCAACGTGAGTCACATTCAGCAGCAAGTTTTTCAAGAGAACTTAATATAAGTGCATCAGATTTTATTAGATATTTAATTAATTGTGATTGAATTGGAAGATCTAGTACCAGGTATAATAATTGGTCTTCTAATTGAATAACTTCTGATTCACCATCTGAATCAAGTTGCATCGCAAAATTAACTTTAGTCAGATCGTCAGAGGTGGTAACTAAAGTAGCTTTGGCTAAATCATAAATAATTTTTTGCTCTATATTTGGATCTAATGCTGTCATTCTCTTGTTATGACACCATAAAGTGGAGACGGAGCCCACTTTTCTATTGAAAATCAGGTCCTCGCCTTATTTGGTTAAATTTAGGTTTTAGCGTATACTTATTAAAGACATAGCAAATTAGGCCCGATATTTCGGATAATTAAGCCATATGTATTTTGGCTATTTTATCGGTAGTATCCAAGTGCTTTCAGAATATCATTTTTCCACAATTTCGGTGGCTGTCCCTAATTTGCAGTTCTCCTTGTTAACTTTCTTATTTAAGGGCTGCGATGCGTTTTGGAATTGTAAAAAGAGTTACTGAAGTAAAGAAGACTTCCTTAGATACTGTTCATGTCACTACTTCTGATGGTCAATCAACTTCTACACATACTCCATTGGGGCCGGAAGAGTATGAGAAATTAGAAAACTCTATAGGTTATACCTTTAAAGATAAAAACTGGTTAGAGCGAGCCTTGACTCATCGATCAGCTCCACAAGATGGCACAAAAAATGATTATGAAAGATTAGAATTTTTGGGTGATGCCGTTTTTGATTTAAGTGTAGCTCACTTACTTTCTGATAAACATCCCGAAGCTAGGGAAGGTGAATTATCTAAAATGAGAGCAGCTCTTGTTAACACAGTTTCTCTATCTGAACTTGCAAAGAAAATGAATCTTGGAGCTTACATCAAGCTTGGTAGGGGAGAAATTGCAAGTGGGGGTCATGAAAGAGCTTCCATCTTAGCCGATGTACTAGAAGCATTAATAGGTGCTGTTTACCGTGATTCTGGATACGACACTGCTTTTGTAGCAGTTACTACTTTATTCGGTGAGCAGATTGAATCAGTAACTCCTCGCGATCCTAAAACAGAACTTCAAGAAGTTCTGCATGCGATTGGAAGTGAAGCACCAAATTATTTATTGGAATGTGTCGAAGGACCAGAACATGCACCGACATTCGTCTCTATAGTTGAAGTAGATGGAGAGATAGTCGGAAGAGGGCGAGGGGCAACAAAGAAAGCTTCACAACAGGAAGCTGCCTCACTCGCATTAACCAAATTAAAACCAATCGAAGAAGAGATGAAACAAAAAGCCGCAGAAGCAGCCGATACGGTTGCGGTCGAGGCATCAGTTGCACCTTCAAACGAGGAGCAAGATAACATATGAAACGAGTACCAGTAGTGGCCATAGTCGGCCGTTCAAATGTTGGAAAATCATCTCTATTTAACGCACTAGCCCGTAAAGGTAGTGCGGTTGTAGATAATTTTCCAGGTGTTACCAGAGATCGCAATTACTGCATGGTAACGAAGTTTGGTTTTCCATTCACCATTGTTGATACAGGCGGACTCTTGGGAGAAGAGCACGATGAGCTTCATAGCGCAGTGCGACATCAAGCCGAATTAGCTATCTCAGAAGCCGATTTAGTTGTTTGTCTTTTTGATGGAATGCATGGAATTAACCCACAAGATCCAGAGATTGTAAGTATTTTAAGAAAAAGCCAAAAGCCAGTTATCTGGGTTGTGAACAAATGCGAAACCCCAACGGTCCAAGCAACTTCAGCTGAATTCTATGCCTTAGGAGTTAAAGAGCTTTTAGTAATCAGTGCCGCCCACGGCCATAGCATGAAAGAATTCATAGCAGAAATTAAAAAGAGATTGACTGCTCTTGATTTGATTATGGAGAGTGCTCCTGAGCAGATTCGAAGTGATTATTATCACGAAATGAATCCAGATTTAGGTAAAGAAATAGATCACGATGCTTTTCCTACTGAAGCAAAAGCTGTGAATTTAGATGATAAATATGAACCAACAGCTCCAATTACTCATCCGATTAAAATTGCAATTGTTGGAAAACCAAATTCTGGAAAATCAACAGTTATTAATAAACTTTTGGGAGAAGATCGCTTAGTTGTTTCAAATATTCCCGGCACGACTAGAGATAGTATTGAAATTAGCATTAAGAAAGATGGCGAAGAGTTTATATTGGTTGATACTGCAGGGCTCAGAAAAAAAGCTCGGGTCGAGGAAGAATCAGTTGAACGTTTTAGTAATATGCGCACACTGAGAGCCTTGGCTACTTGCGACGTAGCTGTTTTGCTAATTGATGCTCAGGAATTTGTTAATGAGCAGGATCAAAGGATTGCCGGTCTTATCCATGAAAGAGGCAGGGGGCTAATAATCGCTATTAATAAGTGGGATCTCGTTGAAAAAGACCACACGACTGTTAAAGATTATGAAAGAGCAATTCGAGCGACTTTGAAATTTGCTCCATATGCCCCGATTATCTTTATTTCTGGACTAACTGGTAGAAGATGTCCAAAAATTCTCGAAGCAGCAAAATTCGTATATCAAGAAGCTAGGAAAAGAGTTCAGACTGCAGTTCTTAATAAAGTCTTAAGCACAGCTTTTAAGATGAAGCCGGCTCCAGCTTACCATGGTGATTCGGTTAAAATGCTTTTTGCAACTCAGACAAATGTAGCACCACCTGAGATAGTATTATTTATGGATCATCCCAGAGGTGTTGATTTTTCCTATGAGCGGTATCTTAAAAACATAATGCGCACTCATTTCGGATTTGAAGGATCCGATATTAAGTTAGTCTTCAAAAAACGCAGAGACGGCGACAGAGATAGAAACAAAGAAGACAAGCGCAGCAAAAACGGTAAAAATCGCAAAGAGATCGATAAAGATAGCCGCATGCGCGTGCACGGGTAGGCCATACTGACCTGTTGAGGCGGGAATGAATCCAGCTCCCACAGGTCAGTTATAAAAACTTATACTAAAATTTCGGATGATTAAGGGGCAGGGCTCAATCAATGTTATTGATTACAACTGACTGTTGGTCATTATCTTGGCTCTTATTGATTATATTCCGGTTTAATCTAGGTAATTTA
>JAWXBT010000207.1:0-21116 GCA_034440315.1 bacterium | reverse complement strand
CTCTATTGGCTCATAAAATCTTCAGACTTTACGGTCAAAAAACTGTTGAAATTATAACTAAAAATCCGTACCGCTTAGCACAAGAAGTTTGGGGAGTTGGATTTACAACTGCCGATCAAATTGCGGCAAACTTAGGTATAAAAGCTGACTCCCCCTTACGACTTAAAGCTGGAATTCTTTATACAATACAAAAAGCTGCTGAAGGAGAAGGACATTGTTTTTTAACAGGAACAATTCTTTCAGAAAGAGCTAAATCCTTACTAGAACTTGAAGATAATATCGATCTCTCGCCTTTTGTAGATGAACTAAAAACAGAAGGAGATCTAATTGACATGGAAGGTAACTACTACCTTCCTGCACTGGATCGAGCTGAAGATTCCGTGGCTTATTTTGTTTCTAAAAGATGCCAAGCACTAAGTAATACAAAAATTCCTGAATCTTTGGTTACAGACACAATTTCACAAATAATAAAAAAACTTTCGTTTGATTTTTCTGTTGAACAAAAAGAAGCGGTATACAGATCTATTAAGTATCCGTTACTTGTCATTACCGGCGGTCCAGGTTGTGGCAAAACTACAATTATACAAGCCATTACGGCTGCGTATGAAGCAGCAGGACAAATTATAAAATTAGCGGCTCCGACTGGCCGCGCAGCTCAAAGAATGTCTCAAGTTTGTGCTCTGCCTGCCAGTACTATTCATAGATTGTTAAAATTTGATCCTATTAAAAGAGGATTTATTCATGGGCCAAAAGACCCTCTGATAGCTGACATAATCATAGTTGATGAAGCTTCTATGATTGATATTTATCTAGCCCAGAGTCTTTTTAGTGCCATTTCAGATAAAACTACGATTATTTTAGTTGGCGATAAGGATCAGCTCCCTTCTGTAGGTCCTGGTAGAATTTTAGGAGATTTGCTCTCTCTAACTGAGATTCAATCAATATCACTATCTCGAATTTTTCGACGCAAAGAAGAATCTTCAATTAATGATATCGCTCACGCAATTAATTCTGGCAATGTTCCTAATATTCCGGTGCCTGATGGTGAAACGAAAGCTGATGCTTATTTTATTCCTAAAAGTGAACCTGAAGAGATTACTTCTTTAGTTAGAAAACTTGTGGCTGAACAAATTCCCAAGAAATTTGGAATTTCTGCTCAAGAGATAGTCGTCCTTACACCATCCAATCGTGGACCACTGGGAACAATTGCTCTCAATCAACAACTCCAAGCCCATTTGAATCCTCCAGGATCGATCGATTCCGAGCAAGAGATCGAGGTCGGTGAAACTATATTGAGAATTGGAGATCGCGTTTGCCAAAGAGTGAACAATTATCAAATCGACGAAGCCGGAGTATTTAACGGTGACACAGGTCAAGTTTATAGTATTGATAAATATTCAGGACGTCTAACAGTCGAACTTTGGGATGGTCGTTTGATTGATTATGAAAGAGCAGAACTTCCTCAATTGGCCTTAGCTTACGCTGTGACTGTTCATAGATCTCAAGGTTCTGAAATACCATGCGTAGTCATGGTTCTACATGATTCTCATTACGCGCTTCTCGAAAGACAGTTGGTTTATACCGGTGTTACAAGAGCTAAAAAATTATTAATTATTGTTGGGTCGAAACGAGCTTTAGCAATTGCCTCAAAGCGGACAAATACTCATAGAAGGCTGACTCGCTTACCTCTTAGAATTCGTGAATTAATTGGTGAATACTAGGCCAATAAAGTATCTTGTCGAGCTGAAAATCAAATCGTAAAATGAACTCTCAAAAAAAATTATTACTCAGAGACTTCATATGAAAATTCTAAAAACTCTAAGCATTGCCATTTCATTATGCCTTATTGCTTGTGGAGGTGGTGGTAGTGGTGACTCCTTTGTTGGGGCTGGAAATGTCTCAGTTAAAGTTAGTCCAGATGAGATTGATACTGGAGACCGCGTTCTTGTTACCGTTGAATTTAATGAAGCTCATCCCGACGGCGTAACTATAAAACTGCGCTATTCTGACGGTTTTGCATATATTCCAGATACTTCAATTTTGACTGTTGATGGTGATGAACTTGATAGTTCCCCAGATGCAAATGTAGCTGCTGATTTAGTTCAGAGCACTTACCTTGTTTATAATATAAGTCGGAGTATTTTAGGAGATCGCAACGACGGTAAATTAATTTTTGAGCTCCGTGGCATAGAAAGCACCAGTGATAATAGCGAGATAGAAGTTGATATTGATGTGCTTGAAGCAAATAAGATTTTTTCTGCTGAGAGTCCTGAATTTAGTGCCCAGGATTCAACAGGACTTGTTGTTAAATAGAAAATAACACCGTTTAATCTCCTATTAGTGTTATAACCAAATCTGCCGAACTCTAGATAACAGGTGTATGAGTTTGCTTGATTATTTATTAACGTCACTCGTTATAAGTTCTTAGATCCTTCTTCTGAGTTTTCTCGTCTAAATCACTGTAATCTTTGCAGGTAGTCCTATGTTTAACAAAATTTTTGGACAAAATAAAAACAAACTAGAAATAACTTCAAGCATTGAGCTTAGTCCCGGCTTAAGAAGTACTATCATGAACTTCTTGGGTTCCAGAGGAATTCCTTCGATGCCAAATACTGCTGCAAAAGCTTTCCGACTCACTGTAGATCCCAACTCAACTGCCAAAGACTTCATCCAAGTAATTGAATCTGATGAATCAATGTCCGCTAGAGTAATTCGAATCGCAAATTCTGTTTATTTTGATCGAGGCAATGGTTCAAAGACGATTGAAGGCAGTGTGAACATAATTGGCTTAAACGAACTTCGTTGTTTATTAAATGCAAATTCACTTCCTGAGTTAATGCCCTCTAAACATCCGTTACGTGCACAGTTTTGGTCAAATGATATAGCTACTGCAATATTTGCTAGAAATATCGCAGCATCAAAAAATCCAAATCTTCAAGGCACTGCTTTTCTTGCTGGTCTAATGCACGACATAGGAAAACTACTCTTACTTCAGAGACTCGATTCTGAATATGCTGAGATAATACGCATAGTACAAAATAAGGAATGTGACTTTTGTGCAGCCGAAGAAGAAGTTATTGCCTTTAATCATTGTGAATTAGGCCAAATAATAGGTGAAAAATGGAACTTTACTCCTGATATTATCGAAGCAATACGAGGCCATCATTTGCCATGGGAAAAGCTTGCCAGCACACCCTCACTTTCCGCAATTGTGAAAGCTGCCGACATCCTCGCCCACTCTCTAGGGATTGGTCACGCTTCTGGATTTGGAAAATTTAAAATTCGTTGTGAAGCTGAACTTGATCGAGCACTTTCCATCATAGGTGTTTCAGTAGATCAAAAGCGAGAATATTTACAGCAGTGCCAAAAAAACTTTGAAATGGAATCTGAGTTATATCTTAGCTCATAAATAAAATGCTAAAAGAAAGAAATAAAGCTTCAGCATACCCAAAGCTCCCTTTTCCTCTTTGGGTTATTACACCATTGATCAAACTCTTTGTAAATTTTCCAAAATTTTCAGCTCTAGTTTTATTCATAAGTGGAACTTCAATTATTTATCTTCCACTATTTGAGACTACTGAGACTTTTAGAAAAGTATCTATTGGAATTGAACTTGTATTGATTGGTATTTATATTGCGGCACTTTACTTAAGCCTTCTTTTAAAATCCAAAATAGCTAATGCTGATCAAGAAAATCTCTTTGCTGAAGAACAAGATCTGGAAGAAGAGTTCATTAAAACAGGAATAAACTCTCTAGATTCTCTCATTACATCCTTTAAAAAAAGACTTTTAAACTTCTCTGAAGCAATATCTACAATTGGTGAAGAAGCTGAAAGCTTAATTGAACGGCATGAAACACTTACAGAAAACTTAGCTGCCTCTGTTGTCATTCGGGATGCTCAAGGCAAAATTACCTACTGTAGTCCTTATACAGAAGTTCTAACTGGATCTCCTTTATTAAATATTTATGAATCAAAAGAAGATTTTTTTATTATCTCTGCACATGAAGAAGATCGAGATAAATTTAAGAGAGCATTTTCATTGAGTACCTTAGGTGAGGCATTTCAATTCAAATATAGATTCTATCACAAAAGCGGTATTGAAATGTGGGCAGAAGTAAGAACTGTGCCAATTCTTTCAGAAGAAAGTGAAGTTTTAGGAACATTATCTATTACTTTAGATGTAACCGGTACCGTAAGATATCAAGAGCAAGTCGAAGAGAAAAATAAAGATCTCCAAGATTTTAGTTACATGATTAGCCACGATTTAAAAGCACCGATTTTTACAATCAAAGGTATGGTAAATGTCTTAAAAGAAGATCATAAGGATAAATTTAATGCTGAAACATTTGAGATCCTAGATCATATAGATGGTGCTGCTCAAAGATTAAGTTCCTTAGTCAAAGCAGTGCTAGAATACTCAAAAGTTACGAGTAGAAATAATATTAATGAAGCAGTGATTATAAGTGAAATCTTAAAAGAAGTTATCAGTGATCATTCCTCAACAATTCAAGAATGCAAAGCTTGCATAACTTTACCACTAGTTCTCCCAACTGTTATTGGTGATCGAACTATGGTCTATCAAATTTTTAGTAATTTAATCGGCAATGCCCTTAAATATAAACAGACTGGTAAGGCTGTAAAGATAGAGATTGAATCTATCCCAGGTAAAAATATGGCCTATGCTTCGATTCTGATTCGCGATTATGGTTTAGGAATCCCAAAGGATAAACTGGAAGATATTTTTCGTCCCTTTCAACGACTTCATAAAGAACTGGCAGATGGTTCTGGAATTGGTTTGGCCTGTGTTAAAAAACTCGTTTTAAAACTAGCTGGTGAAATAAAAGTAAATAGTACTGAGGGCCAGGGCAGCGAATTTATAGTTACCCTACCTGTGGTTCGCTAGTGCTTTGTCCGGTAAATTCTTTTCCCATAAAAATAACCCTCTAAGCAATTGGCACAATTCCTGCTCTACTTTAGATAAGGCCAGGAAGGCCTGAAATAATAAATAATTGAATATGCCACGGAGGTTATAATAGTTATGTCATTAGATGCTGCAACAAATAGCGATACACTCAAAGGGGTTACAACAAAAATTGCTCAGGATACTTCTGAGAAAACCTCAAAAACAACCGAAAAAACCACACCAGATAAAGGTGGATTTGCGGAAATTTTAACCCGAATTCTCACTCCAAATGGGCAAAATGAAATCAATGAAGAGGAACTTTTTGCCGGTATTATGGAACAAAGGATCACAAAACTAAAAGGGGAAGAAGTCGGAAAAGCCTTCCATGATAAACTAGGTAGCGGAAGTTCTGTTGAGGAAGCTGCTCGCAGTGCCATGAAAGCTCTAGTCGCCGAGGGTAAGCTAACTGAAGCTGAAGGAATGGAAATTCATGCTCAATCTTTTAAAGCTGCACAACTAGATGATAATAAAGAGGCCCTTTTTGACGGCAAAGGTGGTCCTGGTGATCCAACTATTGCAGTTGCTCAAATGGATGCAGCACTTCTCTCAGCTCGTACAATCATCGAAAAAATTGATTCAGGAGAAGATAAAGTTGGTGAGCTAACTCTTAATGTTGGAAATACTGGTCTTCCAAATGTAAAAGTTGCAACACTTGCAGATGGCACATTTAAATCTGATACCAGTGCCACTTCTACAGGATCAGTTGTCGATGGTAATCCAGTAGATGGAGCAGAAGGATTCCTCTTTAAGCCAGTCTCAGAAAGCGATGGTAAATTAGTAGTTATTCTACCAAAAGCTTTAACTAATCAAATTGATTCTGTCTCTCTATTAGATTCAGATGAAAAGGAACTTGATGAGGGTCGTGCCGCTGGAGTTGCCAATGGCGGTAGAGAACATTTTAGATTCTCTAAAGCTGGTTCAGATTACGGCAAAGAAATTACTGTTCAAATCCAACTAAAATCTGGTGAAACAAAGGAATATAAAATATCTGACCCTTCAAAGAGATACGACTGATTTCCCTCTTTGAACTCTAATGCTAAAGTGCCAGGTCATGAGCCTGGCACTTATAAAATCTAGATCCCCATCCCTTGAGCTATCTCAAATCAAAGCAATAGAGCTTGCTGCTGCGCGACGGCCTGGATCCGTCTCTCTTGCTCAAGGCATTCCAAGTTTTAACACTCCAAAAGTCATAACAGATTTTGTAATTGAAAGAATCAATTCTGGAGCATGTGACAAGTATTCTCTGACAAATGGATTAGCAGAATTAAGAGAAGAGATCTCTCTGGCACTGGGTCTTGATGGTATGCAATATGATCCTGATTCGGAAATCATAGTTACTGCTGGATCTATTGAAGCAATCACTGCCACCCTTTTAGGATGTACTAAAGATGGGGATGAAATAATTATTCCCTCCCCTACTTATACTTCATATCGTAACGCTATTCTTTTAGCTGGCTGCACTCCACGTTATGCGGCACTAAATGAAGAGAAAAATTTCGATTTAGATATTGATAAAATTGAGAATGAGATAACTGCCAAAACCAAAGCGATATTCTATTGTAATCCCAACAACCCAACTGGCACTATATTCTCCAAGGAACAATCTCTTGAATTATTAAAGCTCGCTGAAAAATACGATCTTTTAATTATTACGGATGAAGTTTACAAAGATTTTTACTTTACAGAAGATATTCATTTTACACCGGCCAGTATACATAGTGCACGCAGTAGAATTATTCGTGTTTGTTCATTCTCGAAAGCTTTTGCCATGACAGGTTGGCGCATAGCCTACTTACATGCAGATCGATCCCTGGTTTCACAGATACTGCCTTATCATGATACTCTCGTTACTTGTGCACCAGTTGTCTCTCAATATGCTGCTATCGCAGCTCTACGATTTGGTCAACCAGCTGTTAAAGATTTTCGTGAACAATTCAGACAACGAAGAAATATCGCACTACATGCCTTAGATTCACTATCACATGTTCTTGATTACCAAATTCCAAAAGCTTCTTATTTTGTATTTCCTAGAATTAAGGATAGCTTGCCTCTTGCTAGAGAAAGTAAAAAACTCGCTTATGATATTCTTGATAAAGTAGGCCTAGCAATAGTTCCAGGAGTTGCATTTGGACCAAGTGGAGAATCTCATCTTAGGATTTCTTTTGGAAGAGAATTAAGAGATGTAGAAGATGGAATGAGTCGTCTCTCCGATTATTTTTCAAAGGTCTCTAAAAGCAAAGAAACAAAGAATTTTTCTCAACATTCAAATTTATTAGCACATGAATCAGCAAAATCTAAAATTTCAACTAGTCGTTTTATAGCCCAGAAATTTTTTAAAGTCCTGGCTATAATATACTTATGGCGTAATCAGCCAACTATCATTGGGATTACAGGCACAAGAAGTAAAACTGTTTTTAAACGAACAATTGCGGAGTTCCTTAGTGAAGCACTCAATGTTCGAAGTAGCATTCTCTCCTATAATACTGAGATTGGACTACCCTTGTCGATTTTAAATCTCTCATCCGAAACAACTCTATTTCGAAAAGTCTTGTTGATTCTAAAGGCCATTTTTAGTGCTCTAGTTTGTGGAAAAAAGAATGAAACTTTACTTTTAGAATATGGTATAAGGTCCGAACTTGATGGATCTGCATTAAGTTCTATTGCAAAACCTGATTGGTTAATCTTGACTCCTATTACCTCAAATGACCCTTCCATCAACTCTCAGGAAATTTTAAATGGTATAAAAAAACTCGCCAGCCATTTAGAGAAAGATAAAATTATTTGGGTAAGCGAAGATCTAGAACTGTTAAAAAATCATTTAACATTAGATCCGGATTTAAAACTTGATCCAAATTCAGTAAGTGAAAATTCAATTGTGTGCCAAAATAACACCTTCTTTCATTCAAGAGAGTTGCCAGGAGTTGCTTATAAACTCGCCACACTCGCATGCATTAATCTTGCTATAAAATTGGGAATATCTTCTGAATTCATAACAAGGTATCTTGCGAGATCTCGCTAACTATTTGTATTTAATAGATAATTTACTTAAAAATACTCTTCTTTTCAAAACGGTGTATTAACTCTTTTCTTTAAGAAATAGTTCCTCAATCCCGATGGTTACATATGAAGTGGTGAAACAAAGCTACGCATAATCAGCAACAAAGGGAATAAGCTCAGTGGGAATAATAGTCGGATGGATTGGTGTTACAGTTTGCGTTCTCGTCGGATTCGTTGGTCCAGGAGGTCCCCTTCCCGTACTCTTTCAACCATTTGAACTTATTGTAATCGCTGGGTCAGGAATTTTTACGGTTGTTGCCTCGGTTTCATCTTCTGTATTTAAAGTAACCATGGCTGCGGTTAAGCAAGTTTTTAAGGGCAGTGGTGTTAGTAAAGCCATGTACATGGACCTTTTAGGACTTATGGCCAATATTTTTGATGTCATGAGAAAGGAAGGTGTGCTTGGAATCGAAGGAGATCTAAACGATATACATGCCAGTGCCAGATTCAATAAATATCCAAAAGCATCTCACGATCATCATCTTATGGAAACTTTTACTGGTGCTCTGAGATTATTTGTTGATGGTGTAGTTAATGCTCATGATCTTGAAAAAATGCTCGATTCTGAAATGGAAGCTCACCATGAAGAAGCAGCCATTGCACCCGGCGTAGTAAATAAATTAGCTGATGCCTTGCCTGCGTTAGGAATTGTGGCTGCGGTACTAGGAGTTATTATTACCATGCAACATTTGGATGGACCTCCGTCTGAAATCGGTCATCACGTTGCTGCAGCTCTTGTAGGAACAATGTTAGGTATCTTGATGTCATACGGATATGTATCTCCGGTTGCTACAAAAATGGAAGTAATTAATAAAGAACAAAATGGCTTATATAAATGTGTACAAGCTGGATTAGTTGCTTTTGCCGGTGGTTCTCCACCAGCCGTAGCACTTGAATTTGCCAGAAAAAATATTCCTGGAGTTTTTAGACCAACAGGACAAGAGCTTGAAGAGCTAATTAAAGCCTCTAAAGGTTAATAAGTAAGGTTTCCATACCATGGCCGATGCAAAGCCTATTATAGTCATAAAAAAGAAAGGTGGTCATGCGGCTCATCACGGTGGTGCTTGGAAAATTGCCTACGCAGACTTCGTTACAGCCATGATGTGTTTTTTCATGGTTATGTGGCTAGTTAATACAGCCAGTGTTGTAACTAAAGAAAATATCGCCTCTTACTTTAGACGACCAGGTATATTCGAAGAAGGATCTGGTACTCCTTTGATGATAGGCCAAGCTGGTATCTTAGAAGATGCATTTACTCCAGCAAAGAAATTTAAAGCTGGTACCCAAGGTGGCAATAATGATGTCACAGATCCTGGTGTGCGCGGTGAAGAAGAAGGAAAACTTAGTTCAAAAGGTGGGGATGAGAATTTACATAAAGAAGTAGAAAAAGATGTCAAAAAAGGTATAGAGATGCAGTTTTCAGCTCCAGAAGGCGAAGTCAATCCAGAAAAGGTCGCATTGCCAGAAGCAGAAAATATTGAGAATGCTGATAAAATTGAAATGGTTCCTTCCGCAGGCCAACAACAAGAATTTCAGCAAACTGCTGAAGAAATTAAAACACTAATTGCAGGATCCCCAGAATTACAAGATCTATTAGGTGTTGTTGATGTGAAACTTGAAGCAGATGGCTTAAATATTGAGATCATAGATACAGAGAAAACATCCATGTTTTTGTTGGGTAGTGCCAAAATATTAGGAGAAGCCGAAGCCGCATTCGGCAAACTTGCTTCTATCATTTCGAAATTGGATAACCGCATTGATATTGTAGGTCATACTGATGCTAAACCTTATGCCAGAGAGTTGACCGGATATAGTAATTGGGAGCTTTCAACAGATCGTGCAAATACTGCGCGAAGAGTTCTGCAAAAAGATGGCATAGATAGTACTAGAATTAATAGCGTAATTGGAATGGCCGATAGATTATTAAAAAAGCGAGAAAACCCATTAGATCCTTCAAATAGAAGAATTTCTTTAAAAATAAGATTTAACCCTGTTTCAATGTCAGAAGTTACTCCAGATAAGCTAACAAATGTAATGCAAAATACTGTTCCTTTGCCACCTTTGAGCCCGGATGGTAAACCTACTTCGATTCCTACACTTCCAGGATCTGCTGTGGCTCAAAGCACTCCACCAGTAACTCAGCAACAAGAAGAACCAGAGGCAGAAGCTCATTCCTTCACTCCAAAAGAATTAATAAAAGCCTCTAAAAAACAGCGCAAAGATCAAGTTCGCCTACCTTCCGATAAAGGTAAAGGTGCACCATTCACTCCTGGTCGAAAAGATAAGATCTTTGATGATATGCCAGTAATTGGGCCGGGAGATGGATTGAATTTCTAATCCTTCGACACCGTCGCTAGAGGACTCCTTTCGCATCAGACAAGGCTTAAAGTTATACCAATCTGTAATTTCCGAATACTCTTGTCTCTATCACTATGTTAATATTTATACATGAATGTTCAAAAAATATCTGGCTTTGCCGCCATACTATTAGCCCTAGCAGTCATATTAGGTGCATTCGCTGCTCACGCGCTCTCCTCTAGATTTGGAGAGTATGAATTAAAGATTTGGGAGAAAGCTTCTTTTTACCATTTCACTCACTCTTTAGGATTATTTATTGTATGTATTCTTTTCTCTTTGCAACTACTCGGAGAATCTCAATTTAAAGTTGTAACAGCACTAATGATATTTGGAATCTTAGTTTTTTCCGGATCTCTTTATGCACTGGCTTTTACTGGTATAAAACTGCTTGGAGCCATTACCCCCTTTGGTGGCACTGCACTTATTTTAAGCTGGCTCTACCTTGGCTTTTCTCTTTTAAAGAAGAGTCATTAGTTTTAAAATCCTGCTTTTTTTGAAAATGAAGAAGTGCCTCCCTTACACTTGCAACAACTAGATCAATTTCATTCGAAGTACAGTAAAAATGCGGCGTAAATCTTAGTGAATTTGCTCCACCATGAATTACGTTTACACCTTTAGTGATAATATACTCTTCTACTCCACCAAATCCGGTGACTTTAAATTTATCTTTATTTAATTCGACTCCTATTAGTAATCCAGTACCCTGAACCTTTGAAATTAATTCTGGTAGTTCTTTTTGCAAGGCCTTAAACTTTTCAACGAATTCCTTGCCTCTTATTTGAATATTGTTCGATAAATCTGCATTTAAATTTTGTAAAACAGTACAAGCAACTTCCAATGCTCTTGGATTTGTTGTCATAGTATTGCCATAGATCCCTATTTTATATAATTCAGCAATTTCTTTACGAAGTGCTAATACAGAGATTGGATATTGTCCAGCATTGATGGCTTTGGAATATGCCTCCATATCAGGAGCTTCGATATTTTCAAATCCTGGATAATCAACAATGCTCAAACATCCTTGACCCCTAATCCCAGCCTGAATGGAATCTACAATAAGAATAGTATTATTATCTTTTGAAAGCTTTCTAGCTAAATCGTAAAAATCCCTATGTAGAGCTTGGCCTGGATTCCCCTCTCCCATCACTGGCTCTAAGAAAAGAGCTTCAATATAAATATTTTCTCTCGCGGCTTTTGCATAAACATCTTTCAATGATTCAGAATTATTAATTTCAAACAGGAGTAAATTTTCCCTATCTCGAAAGGAAGCTAAGTAATTCTTATAATTTTTCATGCTTGAATCAGAAACCTGTGCAGCGCAATCTGCCCTTCCATGAAAACCGCCCTTAGCAGCCGCAAACATGAGCTTCTTACCTTGATGTACCCCACCTGCATCTGTCATAACTCTTGCATTAGCATCTGAGATTCTAGCAGCAACTGTAATAGCTTCAGAACCACTGTTCATCCATATAAATTGACTAAATGGACAATCCTTGCCAGAAAAACCAATTTTTTTCATTAAAATATTACTAGCTCTTCTTTGCCAAAAACTTGGAGTTTTAATATTGGCCATTACGTGCTTAGTGCTTAGAGCAGCGGAGAGAAATTCTGGATTGTGACCGAAACCGATCATTCCATAACCACCGGTATCATACACAACGGCACCATAAGCTGTAACAATCCAAGGGCCTTGGGCAGAAAGTGGAATATATTTAGTAAGATCAGCAGATGAATAAAAATTAAGTACTCCACTTTGAAGTCGCTTGATAAGCTCTTCTTCAGGCAAAAGAAGATCTTGTCTCTCACCATCACTAAGATCCTTCCAAACATCCCAGGCTTCTTCAATGGCGATTTTTAGAGATTTATCTCGTATCAAGTACTCTGCAATCGTTGTGTCATTAAGACCAACTGTTTTGGCTGCACCTGAGTTCTCTTTGAGTTTTTTAAGAATCGAGATTGTCATATCTACCTTTCTTATCTTCTATAGTTATCCCAATAACTAATTTCCGAATATTTTTCTGTTGAAAACCTTTGGTTTTCTTAAAGCATTTAGTTGGGATAACTATTTATCATCCCTCTGGGGGATCATAAGTCCAAAAAAGATTTTCTTTCGGAAAGTTCTTTTTTTGGACTTACTACATTATACTCTCTAGATCTTAGTTTGGGTAAAGCCAAAATCTTTACTAAGTACCTAAGATTATTAACGGTATTTAGAATGCTTTTCTTAAGTTTATAGACTTCTTTGTCAATTTTGCTAGGAGTACTAGCTAGTTGGAAAGCCTTATTAACCACTGAGGGACCAAGAAAATAACTCCTCAGTAAAATATATTTTTGCATCCTAAAAATCCTAAGTTTGCCAAGCCTACATGCCTTGCTATAAATACATCATAGGAAATTTATTCTTATTATAATTCAAAATTAGAAAAATATGCGCACATACGCGGTAAAATTAAACAATCAAGAACACATTGTTAACCTTGTCTCAAAAAAAGGCTCGAACATTGAATTCGAAATTTCTGGTCAAAATTTCTCAGTTGATGTTGCTCCAGTTCTTAACTTAAATCGAAATAGCGGATCTGTAGCAAACTCTGCTCTTTCCTCATCTTCGAATTCAGGTGAAATCAAAGCTCCAATGCCAGGAATTATAGTTAACATTGTTAGAGCAGAAGGCTCTAAGGTGGCAGCTGGAGATACTATCTTGGTAATTGAAGCCATGAAGATGGAGAATAACATCGCCGCACCCCGAGCCGGCATTGTTAAAAAAATTAATGTCAAAGCAACACAAGAAGTTGTTAATGGACAGGTGTTGGGATTAATAGAATAAAAATGACAGTCCATCCAAAAGAAATTATTTCAAAGCTGCTTTCTACTCTGATCGAATCTGCCCTTTATGCTAAGAGAGTTCAAAGTAAGATTAAACCGTTAGCTGAAAAAATAGGAACAAAGAACCTCTTTGCTGCTGCTTTGTCAGATGCGGATCTAAGTGTGCAAACACATGTTGAATTAGCTCTACTTGCAAATTTTCCTTCAATTCCTTTTTACGGTGAAGAGTGGGAAATCTCACGAAATACGAAATACTTTTCAGGTAAATATTTCGTTGATTCTGAACCATATCTTATTACTCTCGATCCAATTGATGGAACGAGGCTTTATCTAGACGGTCAAAAAGAATATCAGATTATTCTAACTGTAATCTCACGTGACTCTTTTGAAGCAGTGATTGTCTTATTCCCTTGCTACGACGAATATGTTTATGCAATTCGAGGCGACGGTGCCTTCCGTGCAACCTTCGACACTACAATAGAAAAAGCTCGACAATGGAAACTTACATCTCCACCACAAGAAATCTATATAGGTAGTGATCTAAAACAATTTCTCCCAAAATTAAAAGAATCCTTCAAAGTAGTCCATTGCTCACATGAATATTCCAAAGAAGTACCCATTCCCTTCTTTAATAGTTTACTGAATAACCAACTCTGTGGAGCTGCTATCTCGAACTCTCAGATTATTGATGGTGCGGCATTGGCATTCGTGGCTCAAGAGATGGGATATCAGATGCAAACACTAGACGGCAAACCACTACCAAAGATAATTGAATATCCTGATTTAATACTTCCAGGAATGATTGTTGCAGAGAATACAAAGATTATCCAACAGATAAGAGAGTGTTGCACTACCACGAAGTAACACACTATTAAAAATATATGTGGTGGGCGGTACAGGGCTCGAACCTGTGACATCCAGCTTGTAAGGCTGGCGCTCTACCAACTGAGCTAACCGCCCGTTTTATGAAATTACATGGAAGTGGGATTATAAAAAAGCCCAGGTCCTTAACGGAGCCTGGGCAATTTAGGTCAGAGATTATCCCCTGTCAACTGTGGCTATAAGTCTAAATCTCTTAATCGAACAGCTTTGACCTCTAATATCAAATGTCAACTCTGTAAAGCACTGGCCATAGGCCATGTGAAGCAGATTTAATGCGTAACCATATTTGAAGGATCAGTTTTTCTCTTTTCCCCGTCAGTAGAGTCATCTTTTTTGTTGCCATCTTTAGACTCAGTAAAAAGACGCTCTTCTCTAACAGTTCTGCGATCAAGAAGTTTTTCAAGATCTTTAGCACCATTAATTTTCAAAGCTTCGGTTAGAACAGTATCCACATGACTTACTGGAATAAGCTCGAGTCCCTTACGTACACTTGCTGGAATGTCCTCAAGATCCTTTTCGTTCTCCTTAGGGAACATGATTATCTTAATTCCACCTCTGTGAGCAGCAAGGGCTTTCTCTTTTAATCCACCAATTGGCAAGACATTTCCACGTAGGGTAATCTCTCCAGTCATCGCCACAAACTTATCAACAGGTATTCCAGTCAGGGCTGACACGATGGAAGTTGCCATGGTAATGCCTGCCGAGGGTCCATCTTTTGGAATAGCACCTTCTGGTACATGCACATGGATATCAACCTTATGATAGAAATCTCTAGGTAGACCAAACATATCTGAGCGAGAACGCACATAGCTCAGAGCTGCTTGTGCAGATTCTTGCATCACATCACCTAGTTTACCTGTGATAATAAGCCTTCCACGTCCGGGAAGAATAGTTGTTTCAATAACAAGTAATTCTCCTCCCATTTCTGTCCAGGCAAGTCCAGTAGTTGTACCAACTTGATCCTCGTCTTCTGATTTTCCAAAGCGGTAGCGAGGTTGACCTAAGTATTTTAAAAGATCTGCCGGTCCAATCTTGACAACATGATCTTGGCCTTTTGCTAAAACTTCTACAGCAGCTTTTCTGCAAAGTGTTGCGAATGTTCTCTCAAGATTTCTTACCCCTGATTCACGAGTGTATTTTCTTACAAGCTCTACATAAGTTTCATCATCAATAACGATCTGGTGATCCTTAAGACCATTAGCTTCTGTTTGCTTAGAAAGAAGATACTTCTTGCTAATAGCAATCTTTTCAAGCTCGGTATATCCAGTTAACTGAATAACTTCCATACGATCTAAAAGAGGTGCTGGAATACCATGCAATGAGTTTGCGGTAGTAACAAACATCACATTTGAAAGATCGTAATCACAATCAAGGTAATGATCATTAAAAGAATCGTTCTGCTCAGGATCTAAAACTTCTAAGAGGGCAGAAGAAGGATCTCCTCTAAAGTCAGCTGACATTTTATCAACTTCATCTAATAAGAAAACTGGATTACTGCTGCCAGCTTTCTTTAATGATTGAATGATACGTCCAGGAAGAGCCCCAATATAGGTTCTTCTATGGCCGCGAATTTCAGCCTCATCACGAATACCACCTACAGCCACGCGAACAAATTTTCGGCTTGTTGCTTTAGCAATAGATTTACCGAGTGATGTTTTACCAACACCTGGAGGACCAACTAGACACAAGATTGGACCTTTCAATTGTCCAACTAGTTTATTTACTGCTAAGAACTCTAAAATTCTCTCTTTAACTTTTCCTAGACCATAATGATCTTCATCTAAAATCTCTCTAGCTTTATCAATATCTATCTCTTCTTCTGAAACTTCATTCCAAGGAAGAGCTAACATCCAATCAACATAGTTTCTTACAACTGTGGCTTCAGCAGACAATGGTGACATCATCTTTAATTTACGAATTTCCTTCTCGGTTTTTTCACGAGCTTCATCAGGCATATTCTTAGCGCGGAGCTTTTCATCAAGTTCTTGAATTTCATTTCTGAAATCATCCTTCTCACCCAATTCTTTTTGGATGGCTCGCATCTGCTCATTAAGGTAGTACTCCTTCTGAGTCTTCTCCATTTGTTTTTTAACGCGAGTACGAATTCTCTTTTCAACTTGAAGAATTTCGATCTCAGATTTCATCTGAGCCAAGATTTTCTCAAGACGTTCAGTAGGATTAATTGTCTCTAAGATATCTTGCTTGTCTTCTAGTTTCAGATTTAATTGAACGACAATTGCATCAGCTAAACGCGATGGATCTTCAATCGCATTAACTTGCATTATCATCTCAGGATTTACCTTATTGCCAAGCTTTACATAGCTTTCAAAGGTTGAATTTACAGAGCGCATCAAAGCTTTAATCTCTGTACTTTGATCTGGCGGTGGTATCAGTTCCTCAACTTCTACAAGAATGTAATTATCCTCATCAAGAAATTTCTTTATCTTGGCGCGACTTTTACCTTCCACTAAAACTTTTACAGTTCCATCAGCCAATCTTATAAGCTGAACAACTTCACCCAATGTTCCAATGTGATAAATATCCGCTTCTGAAGGGTTGTTTGTTTTGGCATCCTTCTGAGCAGAAAGCATAATCAGTTTATTTTGTTTTTGAGATTCCTCTAGTGCCTTCACACTCTTTTCGCGGCCCACAAATAATGGGACCACTTGTTGAGGAAAAACAACCAACTCTCTAAGAGCTAGTAAAGGAACCTTATTATCACCTGATTTCATAAGAGTTTTCGGAAAGTTAAGTGGTTTTGATATAAGATGCTATTTTAGTGCCCAACAGAGCACAATAATAAAAAGTTATTGTGCTAAATAAGTAAGATCATATAATCACGGATCGGCAGCTTTACTATAAAATAGAAGAAATATTTTATCGTTTTACGTATAAATCTTACTGATTGTTGTGAATAACTTAGACATATAGCTGTATTTATACAATAATTTAGATTTGCGGCAGATCTTCAAAATTAAGAATCTAAGCCCTTTCTTGGTGCTGATACACAACAAGTGGCTTCTCGCCCTTATTCACCGTTTCTTCAGAAACTACGACTTCTTTAATATCTACCTCAGATGGAACTTCAAACATTACATCGAGCATAATGTTTTCCATAATTGCTCTTAGACCACGTGCTCCAGATTTTCTCTTGATAGCTTCCTTAGCGATGGCTCTTAGAGAACCTTCGGTGAAGCGAAGTTGTACGTTTTCAAATTCAAATAATTTTTTATATTGGCGAGTAATTGCATTTTTTGGCTCATGCAAAATTTGGATTAAAGCATCTTCATCTAATTCATCTAAAGATGCTACCACTGGAAGTCGTCCAATAAATTCTGGAATCAATCCGTACTGTAGAAGATCTTGTGGCTGGGCATGCGAACGAATACTATCCGCTTCTTTAAGACGCGATGCCTTATCTGTTTTTCCTTTCTCAATACCAAAGCCTAACTTTCTCGATCCTAATCTTCTGCGAATTACATCATCTAATCCAACAAAAGCACCACCACATATAAAAAGGATATTTGTTGTATCAATCTGAACATATTCTTGTTGAGGATGCTTTCTGCCACCTTTTGGTGGAATGCTAGCAACAGTACCTTCTAAAAGTTTTAAAAGTGCTTGCTGAACACCCTCACCGGATACGTCCCGAGTAATCGAAGGATTTTCAGATTTACGCGAGATTTTGTCAATTTCATCGATATAAACTATGCCGCGCTGGGCTTTTTCAACATCGTAATCAGCTGCTTGCAAAAGACTTAATATAATATTTTCCACATCCTCACCTACATATCCAGCTTCGGTAAGAGTTGTGGCATCAGCAATTGTAAATGGGACGTGCAATAACTTAGCCAATGTCTGAGCTAAGAGAGTCTTTCCTGATCCAGTTGGACCCATCAAAAGGATATTTGATTTCTGTATCTCGACATCGCCAGACTGAGCAGCATATTCAATGCGTTTATAATGATTATGAACGGCAACAGAGAGGACTTTTTTGGCTCTATCTTGACCAATTACATATTGATCAAGGAAAGTTTTAATATCTTTTGGTTTTGGAATTCCAACACCTGAAGTGATGTGCTCGTCTTGATCAACTTCATCTACAATAATTCCGTTACACAGATCTATGCATTCATCACAAATGAAGACTCCAGGACCAGCAATAAGCTTTCTAACTTCTTCTTGTGATTTTTTACAAAAAGAACAAACTAATGTTTGTCCTCTATCTGCATTCTTACTCAATGACACTCTCCGATTGAACTATAACTCTTAGTGCAGTTATACAATAAATCTCTGCGCTACGCCCCATGTCTATCTTTATGAAATAATTTAATTCCATATTAGATATGAAAAGCAACAAAAAAACCTCTGTATTCCAGTGAAAACAGCTACTTATCGCTATCTTTATCTTTTTTAACGATATTTCTTTCAACTACCTTATCTATAATACCGTACTCAGAAGCTTGAGTAGCAGTCATAAAAAAATCTCGATCACTATCAGCTGAGATTTTTTTTAAGGACTGACCAGTATGTTTACTCATTATCTCATTCATCTCAGCTTTAACTCTAAGCATTTCCTTTGCTTGAATCTCAATATCAGATGCTTGACCTTTGTAACCACCAAGTGGTTGATGAATCATAATACGAGAATGCGGCAAAGCAAATCTTTTACCTTTCGCCCCAGCTGTCAAAAGTACAGCACCCATACTCGCAGCTTGACCAGTACAAACAGTAACAATATCTGGTGTCACATATTGCATGGTGTCGTAAATCGCCATTCCAGATGTTATCTGCCCACCTGGAGTATTGATATAAAGATAAATATCTTTTTCTGGATCATCGCTTTCTAAAAAAAGTAACTGGGCTGTGATCAAATTGGCGACATGATCATCAACCTCTGTCCCCAAAAATATAATTCTATCTTTTAATAGACGAGAATAAATATCGTAAGATCTCTCTCCTCTTCCAGTCTGTTCAATTACATACGGTACATAATTAGTCATAAAATAAACCCTTTATTACTGTGATTTCTTATTTAGGGATTCTTGCCACTTATTGAATTCTTCTTCAGCTATGTAATCAGTTTTGGTTTTGGTCAATAAAAAGTCCAAAACTTTCTTCCTTGTATAATCCATCCAAGCTGATTGAACATACCCCTTATCTTTAACGAACTGATCAAAAGCCTTAGCTCCAAGCTTTTCTTTCTGTTCATCAAACCACTTTTTGGTCTCTTCATCATTAGGCAACAACTTTTCTTCTTCTGCAATCTTATCAACTAAAACTGAAGCTTTTACTCTATCCTCAGCAGACTTACCCATTCTCTCTCTAAAAGCAGAGGCCTGAAACCTCTCAAATGGAACCGCATTTGGATCCAACATATTAGCTCTAGCCAGCATGTTGTAAATTTCCATATCAATCATAATTTGAGGTACCTTAAAATCATGACGGGAAGCGAGTTCTTTTAATATAAAGCCCTCAGCCTTAAGTCTTGATTGCTCTTCTTTATCTTTCTTTAACAAATCGTTAATTTTCAAGCGAAGCTCTAAAACAGTTGCGACAGAGGCATCAACAGTTTTTACAAAAGTATCCGTAAGCTCAGGTAATATTTTTTCGAAAATAGCATCTGGAGTAACATGATAAGAGATTTTTTTATCTATATTCCTTTCATCTTCTGAAACACTTTTAATGGTAACAACCTTCATTTCCCCAAGCTTTGCGCCTTTTAAAGCTTCAGTTAACTCAGCTGGAACATCCTCACGCCCTAATTCAATGCGCATTGGTGATGCTGGCCCGTTGCTCACTCCATCAACCATAACTTGAATAGTGCAATCTACGTTATCGCCATCTTTTATTTCAGTTCGACCGTCAATCTTTTTGAAATCAGCATTAGCATTACGCAGCCTATCAACAACAGCTGAAACTTCTTTATCAGCAACCTCGAGCACAGGAAGTTTTACATGAAAGCCATCATATTTTTTTAATTCTGGTGCAGGATAAATAAAGAAGTTCGCTTTAAACTTAAGATCTTTACCTTCTTCATCACTTTCAATGTTCAATTCAGGCTGACCCACATAGTTAATTTTATGCTCCTTAACTATCTCGCCAATACTATCACCAATCAGTTTCTGAACTACTTCTTGGCGAATTTCTAAGCCATGACGCTTTACCACAAGATCCCTGGGAGCCTTGCCTGGTCGAAAACCATCTATCTTCACTTTGTGAGATACGTTGGCAATTTCTTTCTCAAAGCGAGCAGCTACAGCGGCGGTCGGGATTGATATCGAAATCTCTTTAGTAACACTATCTACGTCTTTAACTGATGACTGATAATCCATAACTTGTATCTTTAAATGATGATAAATTTATCTGAAGTATCTTTCTTTATTAAAATTAAAGAATAATGCGGAAGGGGGGACTTGAACCCCCAAGCCTTGCGGCGCCAGATTCTAAGTCTGGTGTGTCTGCCATTCCACCACTCCCGCGTGTGTCAGTCTTTGAGGCGACCCCAAAACCTACTGTTTTCTCGCTTGTTTATCAAGAGGGAGAGCCGCTAAACTGAATGAAAATAATAAATTTAACGTCGACTCGATATCTAATGAAATCCCTAATGTCTTTACTTGTAATTCTGGTATTTTTTGGCTGTACCGCGACCAAACCATCAATAGAAAGTTTACAAAATGAGATTTACAGAGAGCTCTCAGGTTTCCAAATTAAACAGCCCATCCCTGTCAAATCCGAAAGAAAAATAGGCACTTTTAGAATTATTTCAGATCCTAATTTTAGACTACCTACTGTCGAGAGGCTTCAAGAGATTGGGGGGAATGAAATCTGGCTCGATTTAAATATTTACACACAAATATTCCCCCTGGCTGAAATCGGACACATTCAAGTAACAGAATCCCCTCCGACTGTGGCATTTACTTTTAGAAACACTCCAAAAGAACCTTTTTTGTTCTATGTAAAAAAATCTCCTTTTGAGCCTGCGCATCATGAGGATATAAAAAATCTTACTTTTCCAAATAATCTACAAT
>JAWXBT010000206.1:0-6853 GCA_034440315.1 bacterium | reverse complement strand
GATTTCCTTAAACGCGATGCTGTCTTTAGCTCCTTTTGAAAAACCAATTAAAAATAAGGAATTTGAGAAGTAGATTATTTTGTTATTTTTTCTAATACGAATCTACTTGCCAACCTATTCCATTCTGTTTCAAAAGCATCAGTTAAAGAATGTAACTGCGTCAGTCGTTTTTTAAGATAGTTAAAATCTGGTGCTTCTACCTCAACCTGCTCCTTTGGATGTACATAATTAATTGGTGCATCAATAACCCTCTCAGCAGCATGAACTGCTCTTAATACTGGAATAAAAATGCTATCCCATCTATCCCCATATTCTCCACAATATTCAGTAAAATATCGTGCAGCATCTCGTGAAAAGATTCTCGGTCCGAACATGGTGTCAAGATCCACCCCTGTAAGTTTAGTCCAAAACATATTACCCAACGTTTCTGTATTTCTCTGAATAAAAGGATAAGACTCTAATGAAAGTCTGCGAGGAATAACCATGGCAGCAGATTCTTGAATCAACATTTGTGCTAATTTCGGAATCTCAGAAATAAATGAAATCTTCTCAAGTTCTGAGTAAACAACTACATCGGCCCCTTTTGCTAAGGCGGCACAAATCCCCTGCCTTCGAGCCGCACCCATCGTTTTGCCCATCTGAGGCAAAATCTTTACTCCATTAGAAACTAGTTTATTTTGCCATTCCTCAGTTGAGCCGCCATCGACTGAAATTACTGGAATACCTAAATCTAAGGCAATCTTTGAGGCTTTAACTGATAAATCGGCGCGCACGACTTCATCAGTCGATCTAAATAATGTAGAGGTAACTAGAATTATCTTATGCTTCCGCATTTACTTAGGCCACAAACTTATATCCAACCCCATGCACTGTAAGAATATGCTGAGGTTCATCATTATCGGGCTCAATTTTTTGGCGAAGCTTGGCTATATGGTTATCTACAGTTCTTGTTGTAGGATATGAGTTATACCCCCAAACCTCATCTAAAAGCTCATCCCGTGTGACCACGTTTCCAACTTTTGAAATCAAAAACTTAAGGAGGCGGTATTCGCGAGCGGAAAGATCGAGAGCTTCATTCTGTCTTTGGGCACGATAGGCTTTAAAATCAATAACAACATTACTAAATTCGTAAACATCAATGTCTTTAGTTTTTTGAACACGACGAAGAAGTGCTTTTACTCGGGCAACTAACTCTTTCATGCCAAATGGTTTTGCAAGATAATCATCAGCTCCAAGTTCTAGCCCCAAAACTTTATCAACTTCCTGACTCTTCGCAGTGAGTAAAATGATCGGTGAGCTGATGCCTTTATTTCTAAGTTCTCGACAGACTTCAAATCCGTCTTTTCGAGGCATCATAACATCAAGAATAATCAAATCTGGTTTATGCTTATCAACAATCGTTACTCCTTCTTCACCATCGGATGCGGCTACCACTTTATAACCCTCAAGTTCAAGATTCAGGGTCAAACCAGATCTAACACCAGGTTCGTCTTCGATGATTGCAATTATGTATTCAGAATTGAGTGTGCCCTGAGTATTTATGGAACTTGTGTCTGTCATATTAATCAATAAGCCAATACCTTAATAAAACTATACTTCTTGGTCTTAAAACAATTTCTCTATCCGTGATATCCCACAAATATTACAAAGAGGTTATTAATCAAAAAATTAATAATAAAACATTGTTTACTTATTGCTTGAACTTGCATTTCCCTAAATTTGGCAGTATGTTGCTGCCTCTTTGAGCGTCTAGGGTTCATTATACAAGAATTATCAAATTAAAGCATTTGCTTTTATAAGGTAATTTAAATAACCCAATAAGCTTTGAGGGTATTTGATTAACTATTAGATTTAATTATGAGTTTTTAGTCATGGCCGATAATTTATACGCAGTAATAGCCACCGGTGGCAAGCAATACAAAGTTACTTCTGGATCCCGAATCATCGTTGAGAAAATCAACGCTGAGAAAGGCAGTGAAGTGACTTTGAATACAGTGATGATGTCAGGAGCTGTTGATGGCACTGATGTAAAAGTTGGTGCACCGTATATTACAGGTGCCAAAGTTACTGCTAAAGTACTTGCACACGATCTATCCAAAAAGACAATCACATTTAAAAAGATTCGTCGTACAGGATATCAAAAGAAACAAGGACACAGACAACAAGTTACGCACCTTGAGATTCAATCAGTGAGTGTCTAAAAAGTAACTAAAGCTAATTTAATTTCTAGGATCTAATAACATGGCACATAAGAAGGCAGCGGGAAGTACCAAGAACGGTCGAGACAGTGCTGGCAAGCGACTCGGAATCAAAGTTTATGGTGGTGAAGTAGTTAAAGCTGGCAACATACTTGTTCGTCAAAGAGGAACTACTTTTCATCCTGGTCGTAATGTTGGCGTGGGAAGAGATTATACTCTTTTTGCTTTAAAAGATGGTGTTGTTAAATTCCAAAAGAGCTTAAGAAAATTAGTACATATAGTTGCTGAAACTGCAGCAGCTTAATGTTTGCAACAAACTGAAACCCCATTCGGGGAATTGAGTCTGTAACTTTAAAAGCCCCGAAAAGGGGCTTTTTCATTCGATCTATGAAATTTGTTGATGAAGCCACAATTGATGTTAAAGCCGGCAAAGGCGGAGCTGGATCGGTACATTTTCGTCGCGAGAAATATGTGCCTGAAGGCGGTCCAGATGGCGGAGACGGAGGGGCTGGAGGCTCTGTAATACTTATTGCGGATAGCAACATTCATACACTTCTCGACTTTCATTTTCAGCCTAAATGGAATGGTGAAAATGGTGGCAGAGGCGGCGGTTCAGGGAAATCTGGAGGGGCTGGAGAAGATCTAATTATTAAATTACCTCTTGGTACTCAAATTTTCAAACAACCTGACAATCAACTAGTAATAGATCTCACTACGGTAGGCCAAGAATTCATTCTTGCTAAAGGTGGCAGAGGTGGCAAAGGTAATGAGTTTTTTAAATCATCTACAAATCGAGCGCCTAGACACGCCCAACCAGGCGAAGCTGGTGAAGAAGGAACTTATCTTCTCTCTCTTAAACTTGTGGCCGAAGTTGGCTTAGTGGGATTTCCAAATGCTGGGAAATCTACCCTAATTTCTCGAATTTCTGCAGCACGTCCGAAAATAGCAGATTATCCATTTACAACACTCACACCAAATCTTGGGGTGGCAAAAAGTCGAAGCGGTAGATCTTTTGTTGTCGCAGATATTCCGGGACTTATCCCAGGTGCGCATCAGGGAAAAGGCCTGGGCATTCAATTTTTAAAACATATTGAACGCACTAAGGTTTTAGCTCACCTGATCGATCCAAATCAAACAGATCCAGATGGTGAGTTAATCTCCCCAGAAAAAAGTTTCGATCTGATCAATACCGAACTTAAGAATTTCTCTGAGACTCTTTCAGCAAAAAAACAGATAGTCGTAATTTCTAAAATTGATACTATCAATGAAAAGGACATTGCAAAGTTCACAAAGAAATTCAAATCTAAAGGCTTTGAATGTTTTGCAATATCCAGCGTGTCTGGAGCAGGTCTTGATGAACTACTCGATGCTTTTAGCTTGAGCCTAGGATAATAACCTGAGTTTCTCTTAAGAAACGGAGCGAGAAAGCTAAGATGATGAAAGATTTGAAAGAAAAAATATCGACTAATATTTCTTAAAATGAAAATCGGAATTCTGGGAGGAACATTTAATCCAGTTCATAACGGTCACCTAAGTATCGCTAATGATGTTCGTGCGCTTTTAGCCCTAGATCAAATAATATTTATTCCAGCAAAAACTCCAGCGCTCAAATTAGGCAAAGAAATTTTACCTGCCGATTTACGATACAAACTTGTGGAAAAGGCAATTCAATCTGAACCATCATTTGCCATCTCTGATATTGAATTTAATAGAGCTGGCCCATCCTATTCAGTTCAAACTCTAAAAAGTTTACACAAAGCACTCAACTGTAAGTCTTCAGAACTTTTCTTTATACTTGGAGTTGATGCATTTTTAGAAATAAAGAAATGGTGGCACTACCAAGAGCTTTTTAGCCTTGCTAACTTTGTAGTGGTCACAAGAGCAGGTATTGAGCTTAATTTACGTCGAATTAATTCGATTGCTGAAGAGGTTGGATTTTGTTATAATGGTGACATAGAGTTAACTATCAAGGGGTTTCAAAACGGTAACGAGACTCGAAAACAACCTTTCATATCAATCACAGCACCTAGTGCTAACCCTACCATTCGACAGCAGATTTCAGATAAGACAGATAAAATTTCAGAAAATCCTGAATTCGGTCGATCCTATACAGCATCTGAAGAAAACAACTTCAAAAGGGAAGGAAATAAACCAAGAATGATATTAGATTACAAGAACTCTTCAAATCTTACTCTTACTCTAGTATCCGCAACTCCTATTTTCGTTTCAAGTACAGATATTCGTGAGAGGCTCTCTCGTGGCTTGTCCATTAGCGAGCTTGTTCCAAATGGTGTGTGCAACTTAATTAAGGAGGTAATCCAAACTAAATGACTATAAACAACATAGCTAGAAACGAGACTGTGAAATCCAACCTGAAATCCACCCTCGAAGTTGTTGTTGAAGCGGTGAATGCCTGTAGTGATGCCAAAGCCAAAGATCCTTTGGCTCTTAATGTGAAATATGTAACTGATATTGCAGAGTACTTCATTGTGATGAGCGGAAGATCCGATCGTCATGCTCAAGGTATTGCCAATAAAGTTATTGACCAGATGGCTAAGCTTGGATTCGAGCCTGATTCAATTGAAGGCTTTGAAACCGGCCATTGGATCCTTTTAGACTTTGATGAAATTGTTGTTCATGTTTTTTATGAACCAATACGAGCTAAATACGATTTAGAAGGGTTATGGTCACAGGCTAAAATACTTGACCTTAGAATAGAGCCAGAGAGCAAATCTAGGGCAGCTTAATTTTGCTTTGAATTAAGTCATCACTGAATGGTTTGCACTTTTCTTTGCATAGTTTTATAAAATCCATAACATTGAAACTTTGTTTCAATTAACTTCTATAGTCGATTGAATGTTATGGTCCCAAGAATCAATAAGCTTTTAGTTGCAATACTACTCGTTTCTCTTGTTTGCTATCTTTTCTATTTAAATCCCTCAACAATTACATTAAAATTAACTCCTTCTTGGTCTTTCTCGGCCCCTGGAGCGGTAGTGATGATTACAACATTCCTTGCTGGTGTAATTTTTTGTTCGTTTTTTGCTATTCTATTTGGTCTTAAAGCCTACTGGAAAGAGAATCGTCTTGAAGATCGGGAAAAAAGAAGAAATAAGGCTGAAAAAATCCTTACTGAAGCTAGAGCTGCATTGGCATCAGATGATTGGGACAAGGCCCGAGAGCTTTGGGCTGCGGTAGTAAATCGAGATCCTTCAAGTATTGTTGGTAGGATTGAACTATCACGATCTCTAAGTGGAGCTGGTGAAATTAAAGAAGCAATTAAAGTTCTTGATGCTGCCAGAACCGCCGATCCTACTAATCCAGAAGTTTTATTTCGAGCAGCTGAGTTAAACTTAGCACTTAAAAATAGCACTGCTGCAATCGACAATTTAGCCTTGATGCTTTATCACAATCCAAACATCAAAGCTGCTAAAATGGCGAGAGATCTCTCAGAAGGATTATCAAGAATTGATGATGCACTTCAGTATCAATCAATGCTAGAAAAACTTAGCGATCCAGATTCGGCTTTAGAAGAACATAGATTAAGATTGGAATTAAAAAAGATTCAAAGCGATCATAAAGAAGACCAAGAAAAACTAAAAGAATCTTTACAGAAATTTACAAGAAAAAATCCTACCTTCGTTCCAGCACTATACCAATTAGCTTTAATGGAAAGTGAACTTGGACACACCGAAGATGCTGCCAGACTTCTGGTACAAGCCTCTAAACACAGTGGAGATTCTCAGTATTGGCAAGAAGCTGCAAAAATCTGGATTAAAAATGGTAGTCCCGAGCGCGCAATTGCTTGTGCAAAAAACGGTACAAATGATGCCAAGGGAATCAATAAAATAAAATCTCAGATCGAGCTTATAAAGCTGTATTTAAAACTGAACATGGTAGAAGAGGCAAAAACTGAGATTGATTCCTTTGATACTCTCTTACGTAAAGAGGCAGTTTCTCCTGATCGTGCCACAACTCGAACTATTTTGATCTTAAAAGGGCGATGTTTTAATGCCCTCGGTCAAATTCAGGAATCATCAAAAATCTGGGAACAACTAAGCGATGCTAACTTTAAACTTGAAAGAAAAGTAATTAAATTGGAATCCGCAAAAAGAGACATGATTCCAGCCAGACTCAGCACCCCATGAAGACAATTAGTCATCGTCCTACTGTTCTGTGCATCCTCGATGGACTTGGGCTTAATCCAAATTCAAATGCAAACGCCGTAGCTCTGGCAAATAAGCCAACAATTGACAAACTGATGCAGACTTCTCCATTTACTACTTTGATTACCCACGGCACACGCGTGGGGCTTCCCGAAGGACACATGGGAAATTCCGAAGTTGGACATCTAAATATCGGAGCAGGAAGAGTTGTTGAGCAATGGCTTTACCGCATAACACGAGAATTTGATTCTGGATTTTTAGATCGAAGTAAGGTTCTGAATAAATTTCTAAGTGCTCTGAAAAAAGATTCAAAAATTCATCTGATTGGACTTTTTAGTACTGGTGGCGTGCATAGTCATGCAGATCTTTTATTTCAAATTATTAATCGCTTAGAAGCCTTAAATTTTAAGAATCTTGCCATTCATGTAATTTTAGATGGTCGGGATACCTCTCCAACTGTAGGAGCAAGTGATCTGAAAAACTTATTAG
>JAWXBT010000205.1:0-3174 GCA_034440315.1 bacterium | reverse complement strand
TTGCCATATCTTGTGATTCGGTAAAGACTTTTGAAAAACACTATATAATCTTTAATTATAATTAGTACACAAAACTTGTTTCACTTTGTTATGGCGATTAGAGCCGCCCTGTGATGTGCTGAATCGCGGTGGATGTTCTCATAAAATGGATTGCTAGTAAAGACTGACACCTAGGGCACTTTTAGAATAATTTTCCCAATATTTTTATTGGATTCCATTCTTTGATGAGCTTCAATAACAGAGCCCCAGTCATAAACTTTATCTATGACTGGTTTGATAAGTCCGGCCTTAAATAGATCCAGAGCATAAACTGCAAAGGTATGTGTTAGCTTTGTTTTATAATCTTTTGAACGAGATCTTAATGTTGTTGCGGTAATTTTAATTCGCTTTTGTAAGAGTTTAGCTAGATTAACTTCGGGAACTACGGAGCCGCCGATCGTTGAGATAAGTACTAATCGTCCATCAAGAGCCAAACTAGAAATGTTTTTCTCCCAATAACTGGATCCAATAAAATCAAGAATAACCTGAACTCCTAAGTTCTCAGTAGTTGTTTTTACAATTTTTGAAAAATCTTCCTCTTGATAATTTACAGCTCTTGATGCGCCTAATGAGAGGCAAGCTTTCATTTTTTTTTCTGACGAGGTTGTAACTAAGATTTCTTTTGCTCCAGCAGCTTTGGCTAGTTGAATAACAGCAGTTCCAACACCGCTTGCTCCAGCATGAATTAAGACAGAATCGCCTTCACAAAATTCACCATGCCAAAAGAGAGTCTGGTAAGCAGTTAAAAACGCTTCTGGAATCGCAGCGGCCTCTTCAAAAGAGATCATATCTGGAATTGATATCAGATGGCCTTCTGGAACTGAGATTAGTTGAGCATAGCCACCACCAGCTGCAATGCCCATTACTCGATCTCCTTTTGCAAATCGTCCAACAGGTTTTTCAATCTCGCCAGCAAACTCTAGACCTAGTATTTCACTAGCTCCGGGTGGAGGTGGATATTTCCCCTGACGTTGCATAATATCAGCCCGATTTAGAGCTGTGGCTCTAACCCTTACAAGGGCTTCGCGATCCAATGGGATCGGATCTGGGGTTTCGCCAAGGTAAAGATTCTCAGCACCGCCAAATGATTTTAGGAGAATGGCTTTCATTGAATCTCAATAACAATGACGGTTTCAATCAATAAACCTCGCCTCCTTTAGGAGGCGGAATGCCCTTCGACAAGCTCACGTCCCCACTCGACTCGCCACAACTGGCTTGCCATGAGCGAGCACCAAAGGAGCGAGTCGAATGGCGGAGAGTGGGATGTTCGCGGCATTTGCCGCTCACAGGATTCGCCGCTTCTCTTGTCATCCCTTCGGGTTGACTGGTTCGAATCCCCCACTCTAGAAAGGTAATTCATAATTTGTAAAATCTTTCGATTCTACAAATCTGGCGGAGAGTGGGGGATTCGAACCCCCGATACGACTTTTGATCGTATAACGATTTAGCAAACCGCCGCCTTCAGCCACTCGGCCAACTCTCCGAATTAAGAAACACTTTGCCCTTCGACTCCCTTCGGTCGCTCAGGACGCCATTCTCCTCGCAATGAAATGGCTTGCCGTTCGGCTGAGCTCAGGCCGAAGCCATGAGCGAGCACCTACCGTGCGAGTCGAATGGCGGAAGGAGAGGGATTTGAACCCCCGAACAGCTTTCACCGTTTCTGGTTTTCAAGACCAGCGCCATAAACCACTCGGCCATCCTTCCGCTTGTTCTATCTCGATCAAGTCGTGAAGGTACCGCAAGATTAATTGATATTGCAAGGCTTTTTGAACTTAATTTTGCGTTAAGATTAGGAATTTGCTAAGTAAATGGCTTCCTTCGCGCGCCCTTAGCTCAGCTGGATAGAGCATTTGACTACGAATCAAAAGGTCGGGAGTTCGAATCTCTCAGGGCGCGCCATTAAAAGCTGAAAAGCATCGGCATACAAAAATCTACAGATGAAAGTATACATATTTGATCCAATTTGGGAGGATCTTGTAACCAGCGAATTGCTTAATCAGTTAACGAGTGTTGGAATTGAAATTTTAGTCAAAAAAAATTGCGCCAATTACAGACTGCGCCGAACTGTTACAGGGAAACGAACATAGGATCTTAGCTGTTAATCCTGATTATGTTGCTTGGAAACTCTCTTCAGACGATTACAAAGAAATCCCAACCTTAAGGGGCCTGTTGGCAATTGAATTGAAAGTTGTAAAGTTTATCCCTGAATACATTGGCAAGATGCAGTTCTACCTCGCTGCACTAGATGATCTTGTTAGAGAAGAGTATGAGAATCCATCGACGGAATATTCTCTGCAAATCTAAAGACCGCACGGTAGTTGAATATACTCTGAAAGAGGCAAAGTGGCCTATCGGTGTTTCTACTTATAGAGTTCTTGATAAGGTGCCAGAAGATCTACGGAGTCTTCTCCCGGCTCCAGAACAGATCGCAATGCTGCTAAATAAGGTAGATGAAAATCAATGAATAAAGATAGTGATTTGCGAGTAAAGTTTGATAAAACTCTTTAACAGCTTCTGGAAGTTAGTTTAGAAAATGCAAGCCTGCATCATGGAAATTGGGTTATATAGAATTTAAAAGATGAATTTTCAAAATCAAATTCATAAATTAATGTTGATCGCCATTGAAGAGTCTCAAAAGGCTCTGCTTGCAGGCGAAGTTCCAATTGGTGCCGTCGTATTTCATAACGATAAAATTATTTCCCAAGCTCACAATCTTACTGAGAGTCAAAAGGATCCTACTGCCCACTCAGAAATTTTGGCTTTAAAGAAAGCAGGGGCAAAGCTTAACAACTGGCGTCTTAATGAATGTATTCTTTGCGTAACATTGGAGCCCTGCACCATGTGTATGGGTGCCATACGAAATGCCAGAGTTGGAACAGTTATTTATGGAGCTGAAGATCCCGATCGTGGTGCTTCGGGATCTCTATATGACCTTTCTCAAGATTCCCGCCTTGGTCCAGTTCCAAGAGTAATAAAAGGCATTCTTAAAAGTGAATGCGAAAGTATTTTAAAAGAGTTTTTTAAGACCAAAAGAGCTAAAAATTAACCGTATTTATTGTTATTTCTGCTCGAAAACTCGACTACTTCAAAATATATTTGCTTAACCACACTTAGTGTGCTATAAATACACTATAT
>JAWXBT010000204.1:0-4659 GCA_034440315.1 bacterium | reverse complement strand
GTAGTAAAAACATGTAGAGATGCCCATTGAGCGAAGATATATTTTTTTGATGTTGTGCGTGGAGGTGCATAATCTAAAAATCCATCTTCATAAACAGTCACATTTTGAAACATGCTTCCGAATTCTATTTGGCTTCCTGTTAGGAAACCTGAGGCAATCAGTCTTTCGAGAGGAGTCATTAGATAATGTTTTCCGAATCGTGAGCAGGTCATGTCGTCGGCAAGTCTAATAATCTTTTCTACTTTTAAATTTGGAGAAAGGTATGGTTGGCCATGTGAATTGGCTCGCAAGAGAGTGTTTAGACCTTCTGGTCCGGCAATCATTCCAGCATAGATGGCTTGTTTAATGCCAAGAGGTGAAATTTTTGCTTTTTGAAGATGCTTCTCCATTACTTTTAAATATCTAGAAGCAGGGGCTTTGAGTTTTCCTGATCTAATAGCTCTGTATTCAAGAATTTCTATTACTTTGTCAGCATCATGCATGGGTGCAAGTAAGATTGCCTGATCATGTTCACTTTGATTAATGAAGTTGGCTTTTAGGAGCTCCGAGGCCAATATTTTTGCAACAGCTCCCACGGCCATAACGTGATGGTAGATGTTAGAGAAATCTTCAGTTTCAATTTCATTGCTAAAGGGGTTTAGGACCTCTGATTTTGTAGGTCGGATGAATGCATGGTGTAGTATTTTCAAAGTCTCAGAGAACTTGTGGTTGTAGAAGTGCTCAGATTCTGAAGTATCAAAAGTGAGTGAAATGTTTAAAAGTTTCTCTCTAAGAGAATCGCAAATTGGAGGTAGAGCTGGAATACTAAGGGGCAAAGTTGTGACCTTAGCTCTGAAAGTTAACTCAAGTTGGAGATCATTGCCGTGAATACTAAGAACCTCTGCCATAGCAAAATCTATAAAAACCTTAAGGGGTTATAATGTTGTTACTTTCAATTAACCTTAAGTGATTTATGGAATCAATAGGAATATCGACAGTTTAGGTAGAATATTAATAAAACGAGGCTATAATTTATTACAATACAAGTTCTCAGAGAACTTGTGGTTTAAGAAATCAGATAAGCGATACTCACTCCATCGAAAAGAATGGTTTAAGTCTACAGGAGCAGAAGTAAGATTACTTTGAGCCTATATACTCAAAGTTTAAGTAAGTGTCCTGATTTGAGACAGTCGAATATGCAGTCTCAAAGTTGTTGATTTGCCAATCAAAAAAATTTGAAAGAAAGAACTGTTCTTCTACAAGCCATTCAACCTCATTAGGAAATTGATCTTTGGCCTTTTCAAAAAAACAAATGAAACTTTGATCGATGCTACAAGGAATTGATCCAACCTTGAGGTATACTATGCCATTTTTACATCTTTCGAATAGATAAAATCCAGAACATAGAAATGCTACGGATATTTTAAGATCGAGTATGTCTCCTGGCTTAAATCCAAAATATTTTGTTATATCTTCCATAACTTTTCATAGATTTTATCGTTACATCTATTTAATCGATATAAATTTGAAAAAGTTTCCTAATCTAAGTGAAGTTTTTTATTGAGATGCAAAGAATGTAGGCCGATAAGTTCCTTTCGGAAAAGAAATGTTTAGATCTCCTTTTCTAAAAAGAAACGAGGCTTCGGAGTGTTTTTGTTTAATTTCGAAATGCCAAGAAAGATATAAAGCTCTAGTTGAATTACAGCTAGTTAATACTATCGGACGAAAGGAATAACGAGTGCTTGTCTTGGTATTTTTAGGTCTTGAACCTATTCTAGAGTTTTTAAATATATTTTTATTTGCAATGCCAAGTCCTTGCTCCTTTCTTTGCCGCAGTAATTCCTGCTGTCTTTCTTCCAATTTGTTTCTCATTAGAATTGAATAGTCTTTTTGGCTTAGATCTTCATATCCAGGTAGTCGAGAAAATTTCAAAGTATATTCTTCCTTGAAATCATCGATGTTGATTTTACAGTTGTAGCGTTTTGCATCATTAAACCTTCCCCAGTTTATTAGAGAGAATTTTCTTTCGATTCCTGAAATTGCATCATAAAAAGAATTGTATCCTGAATAATCAGAAATATGGCGAGCCAACCCATCGTTCACGGCTTGTAGTGCTGTATAAAAGAAATAATTTTCAATATCAAGATCGAGCGGTAGTAGCTCCTCGGAATATCTTCTAGACCATAGATTACCACCTTCATATTCTGTTACATAAAGCTTAACATATTTTACAAATTGAGAATTGAAATCTCTCATGAATGATGATCTGTTATTATTTGGAAACCGACTCACTAAATGGTAATGATTGCCCACGATATTGAATGCAAATACTTCAGCTTCATATCTTGCTTGTAGTTTAGCTAAGTAAGAACATGCGGCTTCATGCAATCTTTTATTTTTTATAAACCAAAGTCTCGAGTTTCGAGTTCTTGTAGTAATTAAAGAGCATTTTTCATGCTCGATTCTTAGTCGATAAGCCATGTGATATTTTTTTTAATAAGCTTCTATTAATAGTTCGGACTATTTTTGCAAAAGTTGCTTAAAAATGATCACAAGTTCTCTGAGAATTTGTATTAAAGAATTTGTATTAAATAGAAAAACTAATAATTCCGTTGAATTGAACGAACAAAAACTTTTATATCAACAATTTTATCTTGCTCTCGTAGTTGCTCAACTAAATCCATTCCTTTTGTTACATGACCAAAGATTGTATATTGACCATCCATATGAACAGCATTGCTCAGCATAATGTAAAATTGTCTTGGATGTGAAAGTCTCTCAGGGTTCTCGGGATCAGGTATTCTTGCCATTCCTACCGCTCCTGGCTCGTGTTTAAATCCTGTAAATTCAGGTAGTAGAAAATAAGTTGGTTTGGCACTCTTTTTAGAATGTTCTCCGCCTTGAATTATGTAATTTGGTTCAAAATGGTTGAATATAGAACCCTTGTACAATCCTCTATCGGCCCTAAACTTCAAATTAGCAACATGCCAGGGAGCATCCTCTGGATGAAGTTGAATGTGAATTTCACCAAGTCGAGTGTAAATGATAGCCGTTTGAAGTTTCCTTATCTCGTCCTTTGATGGAAGCTCAAATGGAGGCTCGGTTGCTGCAATGGCATCTTGAACATAAAGAATTAAAGATAATGCTAACGTTATTAGGCCCATAGATATACTCTATCCTTTCCAGTAATTGAATTTTCTGTAATATTTTCAATTGATATGAATAAGATGGCCGATTTTTTCGGCATAAGCAAAATCAGATACGCTTTTCCGTGCATAGCCATTCTTTTAGGCCTTGTGATAATCACAAAGTCTCAGGGAACTTGTGAAGATATTACCATACCTGCAGGAATAGACACAGTGCTAGTTCTAGATGCATCAGGAAGTATGAGGTTAACTGACCCCAATAAATTGCGAAATGATGGTGCAAAAGCATTTATTAACTCTCTTGGAGTCAATGATCGGATTGCGTTAGTAGAGTTTTCGGAGTCCGCCAAAGTCTTAAAAGGCCTTACACCTACCTCGGAGTCTCAGGGAACTCGGGATGATCTGTCTAAAGTGGGAGACTCTGGGGAGTATACCGATTTATTGGCAGGACTTACCAAAGCTCGTGAATTATTAAGAAGCGAAGGTAGAGCTAACTCACGGAAAGTTGTGGTGCTTTTTTCTGATGGCAAGATGGATCCACATCCAAATTCTGGAACCTCAGACTCTAAGATTGCAAAGCTTTTTACTGAAGAATTACCAAGTTTTAAATCTGATGGGATTGTAATTCATACACTTGCACTGAGTGATCAATCAGATAAAAGACTACTTTCTGACATTGCCACTTTTACTGGGGGAATTAGTAAGTTTTCTCCCACTGCTGAAGCTGTAGGACAAGCTTACCACGACATCTCTGAGACTTTGGGAACTCAACAAATTCAAACAGTTAGTGATCCGACTACAACTACTTCTCAGATACAAGGCGCTGTTTCACGAAATTTTCCAATTGCCGAGGGGATAGAGGAAGCTACTTTCTATGTTAATCGTGGAGCAAGTTCAGGAATTGTACTGACAGCACCCTCAGGTGCCTCTTTCGATAACTTAAAGTCAGCAGAAAACGCCAAGTGGCACCAAGGTGCAGACTTTGATGTAGTAACAATTTCTCGTCCAGAAGCCGGAGACTGGGTAGTTTCTGGAATTGAAACTAAGGAAAACTTTGCTACTGTATTAACAAATCTTAAACTTGTCGTTGATTGGCATGTCGATGAAGCCAATGTCGGTGAGCCCCTTTCGCTTGAGGCAAAATTTTTTGAATCACGCAAACCTGTAACATTGCCCCAGCTATCTAGTATCGTCACATATTCCTACAATATAGTTCCTACAGATAAAATTTCAGAGCCGGTACAAAAAGGAATACTGCATGACGATGGTCAAAATGGAGATTCAAAAACAAATGATGGAATTTTTTCTGCAGATGTTATTTTGGATGAACCAGGTGCCTACCGTTTAATTCTGACAGCACGAGGGCCAACTTTTATCCGTGAACAACAATCTTCCTTTAAAGTTAATCCGCGTCTTTTGGAGATTTCATTGCTTGAAAGTACAAAAGAGACAGAAAGCCCTGACAAGAAAGCCGCGCATGCAAAACATGACGAGCATGCAAAACATGACGAGCATGCAGCTGTTCACGGAGAGC
>JAWXBT010000203.1:0-2535 GCA_034440315.1 bacterium | reverse complement strand
TTAAGGTGAAATGTTAAAATTAAGGCTTAATCTTATACTCTGCACAGCTTACAGGATTTTAAAAACCTGCTGAGCAAACTATGGTTTTCAAGATAGACGGGGTTTAGAATTGGGTTTATAATTCCCTACAAGAAGCTCAAACCAGTACTGAAATCTATCTCGGATTATCCAGTCGAAGCAGTGTTAGAAATGGCGATCGCAGATTTTCTCGAACCTTGCGCGACGACTTTCGTTGTTCGAGAAGCATTGACTTTTATAGATTGCCAACCTCGATATTAAACGATCGATATATTGCCGCCAATATCGAGAAAACGTATCAAGTTATTTGACATTCAACTGGCGGTTATTATCGTTGTCCTTTCCGAATCATGTTTAGCCCATATAGATATAATTCAGCAACTGCATATATACGTGGAGGAGGATCTTTTGGACGAGATCGTTCCTTCAAAATACCAGCCTCCACCATCTCTTTAATGCGGAGAGCTAGCTCAGTATCTTGAATATTCCAAATTTCGGCTAATCTATTTTCATCAACTGGAGAACGCTCACCTTGCAGTTGATTCAGTGGCTCTTCGAGTTCTGGATATTCATTTCGCACCTCCTCTACTCTTTGTTCGGAGACATATGGAAATGCTTCAATTAATCCTTTTGGACGCAAAACAATACCAGAAGTATATTCTGTAGAGAAGCCTTTCTCATTTCGCACTGATGCTTCTAGTAAAAGAATTAAGCTACGTGGAAAACAATTTTCATTACTATCTGCAATTCTTGTCCGAACCCAGTTATATGTGAAGGCTTTTTTATTTCGCCCCATTCTCTCCCCCCAAAGTGGGTATAAACTTCTACGCAATTGACCTAGCTCTAATGTTTCAAGTCTATCTACTGTTACTCCAAATTCTTGTTCCAAAGCATGACTCAAACTTGGAGAACTCTGTAAAGCTTGACGCAGTACAAGTCTCCACAGATCTGCCTCATCCCAGCTTAGTCGCAGTGATTTTCCGGCATAGTGACCTTTATTAACAAAGTTAAGCTGACTCCAAATGTCTTCCCGTAAAAATATCTTTGGGATAAAACGTTTCAAGCTCGTACCACTTTCTAACCACCATGCAAGAAGAGCCTCTATTGCCCGTCTTCGCCGTGCATAACTATCAGATCCAAATCCAAATCCAGCATCAAGCTCGTCGTATAGAAGCCAGACACTCTGATTTTTTTCATTAAGCCAACGATCGATAATTTTTAATTCGTCACTGGCTTGAGCAATATCTTGAGATGACTTAGTACGTTTTACCAGCCATTCGATAATTGAAAGCTGAGTCAGATTTTTTGTAATACTCAATTCAACTAATTCTTGATCCAATTTAGGTACAGAAGACAGGTCTGGGAAGCTAACACACAATTGTAAGAGAGCATAATTTAGCCAAAAAACAGACCAGCTATCTTTCCCAACCTCTTGTTCATAACTTGCAAGGTTGTCACTACTCAAGATTGAATTTCCCAAGCTGGTTCCACCATGTGCTGCAACAAAGAAACAATTTGTCAAATCGAAATCAGTACTAGCTAGATCTCGTGCTTTATCCTGCTGTTCTGCAAACAGTCTAAATAAAATACTTTTACCTGTTCCCTTAGCACCTCTAATTAGCCAGGTTCGGTTATTGAGAAACCTTGGAAAATCTTCTGTCCGTTGAAAGATAGTTGGAATATTTTCAGGTTCTAAATCCTGCGCTCTTGCCGCCTCAAATTGAAGCTCATTCAAAATAGTTCCAGATTTAATTTCAGTGGTTGCGTTAGGTACAACAAGTTTAATATCTGGCAGACTAGCATCGATTGCATCGGCAATGGGTAAATAATCATTCAGTATGCTTACTGGGGCATCAACTAAGTTCGCTAAAGCTGCAATATTCGGATTGTAAAATACTTTAGAGTAAATTTCTCCAATACTCACGCCATCGGGTAATCCCCAACATTCTACAATCCAATCTTCTGCTTTAGCTATCTGGGCATCAAGTTGATCTTTAGCTAAAGCTGGCATTGGGGTAAGCAGAAAGCGAAGATCGGGCTTGCCTTGATAATCAGATTGCTTTCGAGCAGCTTGTATAATCCAGCGTAATCCATCAAAACTTTGATCGGTTGGGGTAAAACAAATGATACCAGTATCAGCTAAATCGAGTAGTGCAATTGCTCCTGTATCATTAAAACCTGGGCGAGCATCTATCAAAATTACATCTGGGTCTACCTGATCTTTAATATCATGTATCAATTGTTCGACTGGATTTGTAGATCCTCTATAAAAAGATTCCCAAGTTTTACGATCTAAATCAGCTAATCTATGTACATAGTTTTCGTCATATTCTCCAGCAGGAACTAAGAAAAGTTCACCCCGACCAGGTAAATCTACTTGGTGTATACAATCTTCAATTGTTGGAATATTTTCAGTTGGAGTTAGACGCCGTTGATGAAGATAATCTATAACTCCATAATTTACTGTTCCATTTTCAATTAAAGTATCTGATTTGAGTAAGATAGAAATTCCAGGTG
>JAWXBT010000202.1:0-6608 GCA_034440315.1 bacterium | reverse complement strand
GTATTGATATTACTGAAATTAGACATGCTGAAGAAGAAATGTCAGTTCAAAAACAAAGAATTGAAGCTTTATATGAAGTTTCCAGAGCTTTACAGCTAAATGTAGATCCTTCATTAGTTGCATCAAAAGGTCTTAGAGCTTTAATAAAGGCAACAGCTTCTGAAGCAGGTATGGTTTTATTCTATGATGGAAAACTTGATAGCTTGGAACTCGTAGCTGCAGAAGGATTAAGTCAAAGATATGTTCATGAAGTGGAAAAACTTGTTAATGGTCCTTCTTTAGTCCGAGTTTCAATTCATGAGAAAAAAGGTATTTTAGTAGATAATATCCAAGAAGATCCAAGAGCTGTCGTCAAGGTTGCTAAATTGGAGGGACTCAAGGCTACAGTAGTTCATCCACTTATTTTAGGCACACGAGTTTTAGGTGCAATTGTAGTATCAAGAAAAGAAAGTAGGGCATATACCGTAGCCGATTTTGAACTTATTGGGGCAGCTGCAAATCAATTTGCCTTGGCAACTAGACAGGCCGAATTGTATGCCAATGAAAAGAAACAGGCAGATTTTTTTGCTGCTCTTTATCGATTGAGCCATGAATTAACCCGACATTTAAGTCCCAAAGAAATTTCTACTCATGCATTTAAAGTCCTACATCAGGAGTTAGCTGCCAAAAGACTGTGGTTAGGAGTTATCAATGAACAAGGCACTCATATCTTAGGACAAGCTGGCTTTGGACCAGGAGTTAGGAAAAGGGTAGTAGACTTACAAATTGAACTTAATGTAGATCAAAATCCACTTTTGGATCAGGTAATTAGAAGAAAAGAGCCAGTAATTATTTATCCTGAGGATTTAAAAACTTGCTCTGGATTACAGTTGATATTTGAAAAACTTGATCCTGCTCCTTTTGCTGTGGTGCCTTTGGTCTCACTTGGACAACTGGTTGGCATTATTATTATTGAACCATCTGTCGGAGTAGGTTTTTTTACTCCAACAAGAATGTCATTTTTGACAAGCATGGCCAGTGAAATTGCTGTTGTTTTAATGGCAAATCGATTTCAAAATAGGATGGCAGAAGCAGATAAGATGCGTATGGCAGGTCTCTTTGCTTCAGGAGTTGCTCATAATTTTAATAACATGCTTCAAGCCATCATAGGCCAGGCATCATTAATGGATCTTCAGTTTAAAGGAGATTCCTCATTAAAGGAAGCTGTAAATATAATTAAAAGTGCAGCTAGTAGGGGTGCCGCGCTTGTTAAGCAACTTTTAAGTTTCTCTAGCTCTGATACTCGAGAGAAAACTAATTTTTCACTTACAGAATTGATCGAGCAATCTAAAGATTTATATAAGACAATTTTGGGATCTGGGATAGATTTTAAGATTGATTTAGCTGAAGGAGATTGTCGTATTTATGGAGATAAGGGGCAAATTCAGCAAACAGTCAGTAATTTATTAGTTAATGCAAAAGAAGCTTTTGAATCAGGCATAGGCCAAGTTTCTATCAATTGCAGCCGTACTAAGTTACGTTCAGGAGAAATTGATCCGGAACTAGCACCTGGTGAATATATTCGAATTGAAATCAGAGATAACGGTGTAGGCATGAATGAAGAAATGACCTCCCGATGTTTTGAACCATTTTTTACAACAAAAAATGTAGATGCAGTCACTGGAATTGGAATAGCTGGATCGGGTTTAGGGCTTTCGACTGCCTATTCTATTATGAAACAGCACGATGGTTTGATTACCGTTCAAAGTCATGAGGGTGAGGGTAGCATCTTTAGTATTTATATTCCTGCTGCCAATCGTACCAATTTTAGTGAGGAAAAAATCTGGCCTAGAGTTTTAACTATTTTATTGGATCCAATTCAACAGGTGACCGTTAATACAAGTTTAGATTCAATCGGAATTAGTCCAATAAATTGTAGATCCATTGATGATTTTTATACCCATATGGATTCTCAAGGAATTATAACTTTAGTAATTATTGATACTGATAGATTTGAGGGTGACATAGTTGAACTAATCAGTAAGTATGATCAAGCAAATTCTTTTACACGATTTTTAGTTGTTTCTTTTGCAACTTCTAGATGGAAGAGATTGTTTGCCGAACTTCGAAATACATATGTCTATGATAAGCCAATTACTGGCTGGACACTTAGAGAGATTTTGAATGATATGGTCAAGCATTTTCATAGTACTCAGACTAATATTCCTGTGTTTGGTGATTCTGATTTAGGCAAGTCAAGGTTAAATTCAAAAATGCAGATCGAGATGGTTGAGAAAAAAGCATCTAGTGAGGAAGTACTTATTAACAAAACCAATAAACAACCTAGTAAGAAAAATGAAACCTTCTATTCAAATTGACACACTCTTTAAAAGTGCCGTTGGGCTTTCTTTTGATCCCAAAAAAGAGGATGCCCCGACTATTTCAGTTAAGGGTCAGAATTATTCAGCAGATCAAATAGTTAAGATTGCTCAGAGGTTTGCCATACCAGTCGTTGAAAATCCTTCTTTGGCCAAAACCCTATCGAAACTTGATATTGATTCCTCAATACCCGAATCACTTTTTGAATCCGTGGCGATCCTCTTAAAAGCATTAGATCCTGCGTTAGCAGTTAAGAAATCAAGATAACTTTCGTAACTTTTTGAAATTATCCTTAAGAACTACTTGCCGCACCGATTAGTCTATGTAACGATCGACTTTTAGTAGAGATCCTAATTTTTTGGTAATAAATCATGAAGGCTATTCGCCTTGAAGAACAATCTCCCGATGGAATTCGCAAAACAGTCGGTGTAATTTCAACTGAAACAGTTGTTGGTCGAGATCCAGGGCAAGGGTTGAAGGTAGAAAGGGGCTCTATCTCAAGGCGACATGGGATATTTTTCTCTTTGGGTCAAAACTGGTGCTATCGCGATTTAGGTAGCACTAATGGATCTTGGCACAACGGTAAGCCCTTAAAAAAAGATCAGGTCTGCCTGGTGAGACCAGGTGACAGACTTCAGCTCGCGGACACCTTTTTAGTTATATTTTTTACCGATCAAGCCGGAGTCAGAAGTTGGGAAGATGACGGTAATCAAGTAGGATCACTTGTTGTTTTTTCAGAAGGTCTCGGCATTCATGAATTCAGAATCTCAGAAAATGGACAAGCTTTAGTTGCTGGTAGTGCTGGAGCGAATCTTTTGCTTCCTGGTTATTCAGGAGGTAACCCAAGATTTGTGGTTGAATCAAAAGAAGGGGAGATTTTATTACATGTCTGGGAACTTAGAATTGGAGACCCTATAACATACGTTGTAAGTTTAAATGGAAAACAAGTCAGCGGAACTATTCGATTAGATGATAGGGACGAAATATCATGTGGAACTTTTATTGTTTTGGTAAATAGACCAAGAGCTAAAGCTGCAACTTCAGGATTTATGTCAACTCCAGCGTCCTCTACTTTCGATCCGCCCGTCATAACTCCTCAAATACAGTCTGAGAATCAAGAGAAAGCTTCACGACAATACACAACAGAGCTCCCTAAAGGTGCCATTTATAGCGGTGATATTGGTGCTTTGGATAGTGGTGCTATGCGAAAGCGTAGCCCAAGTACAACATTTGGCCAAGTTATGGATCTTGAACCTGATGATTCCTCAGTTGATAAGATGGATCGTATGTTAGGGCCACAACTACGAGGTGGTGCTCTAGCCTCTGCCAATCGAAGATTTCCTACTGGCGCAGTGAATCCTTTCGATAATGTACCAAGTTTTTCTGATAAACTATTGGCTCTACTTGGTTTTTTAATGTTGTTAGGAGTTGTGACATTAATAGTTTGGTATGTAATATTCAGCTAGCTTGTTCTTCATAATAATTTTTTAAATGAGCTGCCTTAAAATGAATTGTCTAGTCACAGGAGCTGCTGGTTTCGTAGGATCAACTCTAACAGATCGATTATTGAAACTTGGCCATAAGGTGCGCGGTGTTGATTGTTTTCTTGATTATTATTCTAGACAAATAAAAGAAGAAAATATTAAGAGTGCTCTAGATTCCAAAAACTTTGAATTTATTGAAAAAAATTTAATTAATGATGATATAAAGACATTGCTTGCTGGTATAGATGTTGTGTTTCACCAGGCTGGTCAGGCTGGTGTTCGTGCAAGTTGGGGTGAATATTTTAGAACCTACATTGATCACAATATCTTAGTAACACAGAAGTTGCTTGAATCAATTAAAGCGGTAAATAGTAAAATTAAACTTGTTTTTGCTTCAAGTTCCTCGGTCTATGGAGATGCTGAATCTTTTCCAACTACTGAGTTCGCTTTGCCTTCACCAGTAAGTCCATACGGAGTTACAAAGCTCGCTGCTGAAAATTTAGTTTCTTTATATGCAAGTCAATTTAATTTATCGACCGTTTCCCTTAGATATTTCACTGTTTTTGGGCCTAGGCAGAGACCGGATATGGCATTTACAAGATTTTGTAAGAAGGCCCTTGTAGGAGAAGAAATTTCAATTTTTGGTGATGGGGAGCAAACTAGAGATTTTACATTTGTTGATGATATTGTTGAAGCAAATATTTTAGCTTCCCAGAAGGGAGACAAAGGTGCTGTTTACAATATTGGTGGTGGGACCAATGCCTCTGTAAACCAAGTTCTAAATATTATAAAGAATAATGTTGGTAAGTTGAATTTAAAATATTCAAATAAAATGGTAGGCGAGGCAAGAAAGACAAGTGCCGACACAAGTAGGGCCCAGAAAGAACTTGGATTTTATCCTAGTATTACATTAGAAGAGGGTCTAAAGGCACAATTAAAATGGATGCAAGAAGTACTTTCTTCTGGTCGATCTTTCCCATTGGAATGATGTATAGTGAAAATTCTTTTAGTGCAAACAAGTTTTCCTGGCGATATTGTTTTATCCACTCCAGTAATTGCTGGAATTAAGAAGAAATATCCAGAAAGCCAACTTTGGGTTTTGACAACCAAGATTGGAGCTGAGATTTTATCAGCAGATCCCTTTTTGAAGGGGATTATTGTTTATGACAAGAGGAACTCAGATAGAGGATTGTTAGCTTTTTATCGAAAAATAATTGAGATTAAGTCTCATGATTTTCAAATTGTTTTTTCACTTCATAAGTCTTTTCGTTCCTCACTGCTCTTGTGGCTTTCTCAGATACCAAATCGAGTAGGATTCAAAAAAGCAAAATTCAGTTTTTTATATCAAGATAAGATGGATCGTCCGATAGGGGAACATGACGTAATTAGAAATATGTCAATCCTAGGTCTTGCTTCACAATTCTCAGAGAGCGATTTTGATTTACGTTTATGTATTCCAAAAAACATTGATTCGGCCAGTATTCTTGAGAAATTTGGAATTTCTAAACCATATGCAGTTCTTGCTCCTGGAAGTGTTTGGAAAACTAAGATGTGGAATTGGAAGAAGTATCAAGAACTCGGGAATCTTCTTAAAAATAAATTAGATCTTTCTGTTGTGGTGCTAGGATCTAAGGATGATTTTAAAGTTAGTCAAAAAGTCTGTGAAAATACTAGTTTAATTAATGTTGTAGGTAGGACTAATATTCTTGAGTTTCTTGTTATTATTAAAGAAGCAAAGGTTCTGATTTGCAATGACAGTATGCCACTTCATGTAGCTTCTTCATTTAAAACTCCAGCAGTTGCGATTTTCTGTGCCACTTCACCTAGTTTTGGGTTTGGTCCTTGGAGGAACAAAGCTATTGTAATAGAAAGGGAGGGACTTTCATGCAAACCTTGCAGTGCACATGGTGCAAATAAGTGTCCGACAGGAACAGAGTTATGTATGACGGATGTTAGTGCAGAAAGTGCACTAAGAGGGGTTATGAGGGTGTGTGATTTATAAAGCATTATTATGAAACAAGCTGAAGAATTTTTTACTTCAACCTACAAGGATTATATCTTTGGTTTTTCTAAAAAACTAACTGAGATTCAATGTAATGAAATATTAAAGGTAATTGAATCTCCTGTAACTGGAAATACTGTCGGATTAGAAGGTAGACGTAGTATTCAAAAGTTATTTTTATCAGAAATTGGTTCTGTTGTTGTTAAGAATTATAGAAGAGGTGGATTTGCTAGTAAGTTTATCGGAAGTCGGTATCTTCGTTGGGGTTCTACTAGATCACAGGTAGAATACCAAAGTTTGAAACTTGTAAGATCTCTTGGTATTAATGCTCCTGAACCTGTTACTTTTGTTCAAACCAAAGGGGATATCTTTTATTCTGCCTGGCTTGTAACTAAAGAAATAGTCGGATCTAGGAGCCTTGCAAGTCTTTCTAAGACTGATGAAGTTACAGCAAGAAATATTACTGCAAAAGCCGCTATGATGATTGTTGAACTAATTCAAAATGGTGTCGTACATGTAGATCTGCACCCGGGGAATGTTCTTCTAGGAGAGGATCAAAAAGTTTATCTGATTGATTTTGATAAAGCATATATAACCAATGGTTCAAGAAAGGAACTAAGAGATTTTTACCTATGTAGATGGCGTAGAGCCTGCATAAAGCATGAACTTTCAGAGTATCTTTGTGAAATAATGAGTCTTGCTTTACGGCAGCATGAAGCATGGGATCCAAATTGCAAAGTCGTAAGATAATAAATGTAATATGT
>JAWXBT010000201.1:0-6665 GCA_034440315.1 bacterium | reverse complement strand
TTCGGTTACTTTTCTGTTGTAAACCTTCGGTTACTTTTCTGTTGTAAACCTTCGGTTACTTTTCTGTTGTAAACCTTCGGTTACTTTTCTGTTGTAAACCTTCAGTTACTTTTCTGTTGTAAACCTTCGGTTACTTTTCTGTTGTAAACCTTCAGTTTACTTAAAAAATTTAGTTAAAATCTCTATTTCTAAAGAAGAAGCTTCCTATCATTATCAAAGTTGCTGAATAACCAATGGAATAGCAAAAGGAAAATATTAGTTGTTCAAAAGTGGCTCCTTGGCCATAAACAATTTGATTATTGATATTGAGCTTGTCAAGATGTGGTAAGACCCAATAAATAATTTCAAGAATTGGACTAGTTTCGCCATTGCCAGCAATTTTTATTAACTCAGGAATAAATTCTACAGATCTGCCAGCTAGAAATGCTGAAAATGTAAAAAGACCTGCCAGGGCAGGAGTAACCACAATCGCAGAGAAGAATATAGCAAAAGCTGTAATAATAATTAGTTCAAAAATAACAAAGAGAGCTGCTTGAAAAATTAACCAATCAATCTTTTGCTCAAAGAAGAAAATAAAAAGAACCAATCCTATTGCCATAAGAATAATCATAAGTAGGACTGTAAAAAGAAGCCCTAAATGTTTACCCACTAAAAATTGCCATCTGGGAACTGGTTTCGCTAAAATATTGTAAACTGTTTTTCGGTAAAGTTCTTTGTGCAGTAATGAGGCACCACTGATGACCGCCAAAGTCACTGCAAAAAGCGAGAGACTGGCTAAGCCGAAATCTTTTATAATTATTATTTGATCACCAATAGTAACAGCTCCAAAAACAGCTGATATAATAACTAGGGCAACAGAGAAAAATAAAAGAGAGTACAAAACCTTGCCTCTTACTGATTCTCGATAGGTATTAAGGGCTATTTGAAAAATATTATTTAACATTATGCCCTTTCTGCTTCTTCAAATTTTACGAGATTTATAAAAAGATCTTCAAGATTGCCATGTACGAATTCAAAAGACTCTACTTTTGAACCTGATTTAATTGCTGTAACTAGCGCATCTTCAGCTACTTTTCGATCTAGATAGTGTAGCTTTAAATATTTTCCTCTAGCATCTTGTTCTTGGAATATTTTAATGGATCCTATGTTAATGTTATTTTGGACGCTTTCAAAATCTCTTACTACTAATTCGTAATACCCGGTTCCCAAAGATGATTTATCTCTTATGTCGAAAATTCCCTTAAGTTTTCCATTAGCCATGATTGAAACTCGATCACATAAGAATTCCACATCACTTAATACATGAGTACAAATAAAAATTGCTGTTCCGGTTATCCGTAGGTTAACAAAGATATCTCGAAATTCCTTTCGTCCAATTGGATCGAGACCAGAAAATGGCTCATCAAGAATCAACAATTTAGGTTTTCCCACAATTGCTTGTGCCAAACCAACTCTTTGTGTCAATCCTTTTGATAAAGATCTCATAGGAGATTTTGATCTGGCAGAGACTTTGACCATTTCAAGGGCATTTTTGATAGATGCAGTGATTTCTGAAGAAGGAATACCAGATAAAGTTGCATACATCTGCATTATCTCATTCACAGTTAGATAATCATAAAAATAGGGTTGCTCTGGTAGGTAACCAACAAATTTTCTAGTTGAGAGATCGTAATTTGGCTTACCAAATATTTTAATTTCACCATGAGAAGGTTTGATAAGTCCTAAAATACATTTGATAGTGGTAGTTTTTCCAGCTCCATTGTGACCCAAAAAACCGAAGCTCTCTGCTTTTTTTACTGACAACGAAAGAGATTGAACTGCATCATTTCTTTTAAATGACCAATTACCTCGATAAGAGTAGGAGAGGTCGTTAATTTCAAGAACATTTTCCATAACTATTTACCTTCCTTTTCAAGCATTTTCTTTCGAGCTTCGAACAAACGTTTCTCCAGAATTGATCTTGAAACTGTGTCATTTGAGTTTTTCAGCATCTCTTCTAGAAAAGTAATTGCAGTTTGCGGATCGTCTTTATGGATTGTTAATTTTTTAGCTGCTATAGAAGCCAACATAATTGGAGCATCTGGTAATTTTGAGGCAAATAGAAAATCTTCAATTGCTTGTTCAAAATCGTTTTGCAACAAGTAAGATCCTAGGCCCCTGAGATAATAGTACTTCCATGAATTTGGATCGTTTCGAATCGCTTTCGAAAGAATTTTAAAGGAATCATTAGGAGATTTTGCTTCCCAACCAAGCATTAATCCACAAAAAATATATCTTTCAGGATCATTCTTATTCAAAGTTGTAACTAAGTCACACATATGAAAAAGCCATTTGTATTGCTGATCGCTTTTATAATGTTTTCCAAAATAACTAACGGTATTAAACCAGATAATATCTGCAAGTAGATTTTGATAACCAAAGCTCAGTATTGTTAGTCCAGGACCCTTTGGAAGATATAGGACTTCTTGATCCTCAGATATGCTTGGTTTATTACTTTGCCATTCTTTTTTAAGGTTAGGCAGACTGAGCGAAGTCAAAGCAAGGCAGAGAAAGAATATTATCGGTTTGACTATAAAGTCCATATGGCAATCATTCTAAAGATACCTAAATCTATCAAGAGTAAATATATAGTACTTTTCAGAAGTCTTTGCCGAATGAAATGAGCCAAAACTTCTAGAAAGGACTACATCCCGCCGTAGCCCTGAGCTTGTCGAAGGGAGCTTGTAGAAGGCGGATTCTTTTCTGCAAGGACTTTTGAAATTCACTATAGTTATCCCAATAAGTAATTGCTGAATACTTTTCTGTTGAAAACCTTCGGTTTACTTAAAAGATTTAGTTGGGATAACTATTTATCATCCCTCCGCTAGATCATAAGTCCAAAAAAAGATTTTCTTTAGGAAAGTTCTTTTTGGACTTAATCATTGGACCAATCCCTCAGGGGTGGATTCGCGGAGCAAATCCGGGGTGATAAAAATAAACCCTGCAGAAAATAAAGCAAAATCTGTTAGGTTTTGGCAACCCGAAATACTAAAGTTGTCCATGTTAGTACTAAGATTTGTGATATTTATTAACCTCCCTGAACGGTTTTATTCCTTATTAGCTATATTGTTTTTGTAGGCCCAATATGATCCAAGAACTTTTTTTACATAGTTCCGGGTTTCTTTGTATGGGATAAGTTCAATCCAAACTTCTGGCGGTGTATCTGGATATCTATCAATCCAGCGTTGTACGGCTACTGAGCCTGCATTATAAGCAGCAATTACTAAGTGCCACTTACCATCCCATTTTTCCATCAGTCTCATAAGATGATTCGCGCCTAATTTTATATTTTCATCAGGAATAAATGCATTCTCTGGCTTACCTTCTTTAAATCCATTAAATCCTTCTAGTACTGCAGTTTGAGGCATGAGTTGCATTAGACCCATCGCCCCAGATCTAGAAATTGCAAGTGGATCAAAAGCACTTTCCGTTCTTGTAATTGCTGCAAGTAGGAAAGTATCAATTCCAGTTCTTTTGGCTTCCTTCTCAAAAATATCCCAATACTTTTGAGGATAAAGAATATCCAAAAGTAGACCTAAGCAATTCTTTTCAAGCAGAGCAAAAAGTTCATCCGAAGCTCGCAGTTCTTTTATGCTTTCAGAGGGCGCGCCTAAATCTGAAATAAACTTTGCTCTAGCTCTAACTTCAGACATATTCTGTGATTGAGATTTGTCGATTAGCTTAAGTTCCTCTCTAACAATGTCGTATAGTCCAAATTCAGCAATTTCTTTTAAGTGTAATTTTTGCTTCTCAGAGAGATCCACTTTAGAAAAATTACACTGTGAGCTTGAGATAAGTTTAAGTTCAGCGGGTTTACCAGTTAGTATTTCTGGAGTCACAACATTTTTACCCATAGATAACCAGTAATAGAAAAGCCTTGGATCTTGATCAACTTTGGGATTTTGACTACTCCAGTAGTTCACGGCCTGAGAATCAAAGTAATTTGTGCCTGGATCTTTCTTTTTAATGAATGAAAGAATTTTTATACCTTCTTTTGATTTTCCTTCTCTGAAATAAAGCCAAGCTAAACGCATTCCGGCTGGATAAATATACTCATGTCCGCCAATCTTAATTAGTTGTTCATATTCTTTCATTGCCAATTCATATTTTGAATTTTCTTCAAGAACTCTAGCTTTTAAATATATGGTATAAGCGGAATGACCAATTTTAGTTAAGTAGCTTTCAAGTTCTGCATACTCACTTTTATTCCAGGCATCATTGGCAAGTTGCGAAAGAGCTAAGGACCTTAAAGCATTTCCTTTGGATGTATTATTGTTTAATAGTTCAGCTAGAGAGTTTTTATCTTTTAAGCCTTGTAGCGTAATGACTCTTTGAAGAAAAAGAGCTGAATCTTTAATTTCTAAGGGTTTGGAAGGAGCAATTCTTGTTAAGAAAACAGAATCTGATTCTTTGAATTTTCCTTCCTTATTGAGAGTTTTTAGCTCTGTAAGCCAAAAACCATTTGATAAAATTGAAGCTTTATTAAGGAAATTAGTTTCAAGTACCGAGGCTTGAAAGCGGTAGGCTTTTTCTGCCGTGATGCTTTTTGGATACTTAGATCTAATGTCTTGTAGAGATTTAAGACAGGAGATGTATCTGCCATTTCGACAATGCATAACTGCTTGTAGAAATTTTGTGTTTGACTCCAAAATATTGGATCTTGATTTATAGAAATCAGAAAATGATTTTTCAACATTACTTGAATTATATTTGACACCACCTAATAGTGAAATTTCTATTGAAAGTTTTTTTGAGTAAAGATTTTCAAGTTTTGTAAGAGAATTATTATTGAGTTCTTTTAAACTAATTTTGGCAGTATCGTATTTTCCTAATCCAATTAGAGCATCTACCCCAAAAAGTTTAGCCCAAGTATCGATCTCTTTATTTGTAGAGATCTCATTGAAAGTATTTAATGCTTCTTGAAATTTTCCTTCTGCTAAAAATCGTCTACCTTCATTAAATTTAGCACCAATGGCTACTTTTGAATTATCTACTGCATAGCAATGTAGTGAGCATAGTAATGAGGCAAGAAGGGCAATGAATTTACTCATAAGTTTAATAAAAGATTGTGAATTCTCAAGCAGTTGAAACAAAGCAATTAAAGAGATAATGTCACGGAAACAAGGAGCAATACAGTGTCATTTTACCTTGTAAAATCATATGTGGGATAAATTAATCGCAGTTGAAGAAAAATTTGAGGAGCTTGGAAGACAGCTATCCTCTCCGGATACAATTAAAGATCGGGCTAAGTTTCAAAAGTACTCTAAAGAGCATAAAGATCTTAGCGAACTTGTAGCCGTTTTTAGATCCTACAAAAAAGCTAAAGAAGAGTTTGCTGGTAGTCAGGATCTCATGAATAACTCCAAAGACTCTGACATGGTCACAATGGCTAAGGAGGAATCTCACTTATTATCTTTAGAGATTGAACAATTAGAAAAAAAACTTCAGCTTTTACTTTTACCAAAAGATCCAAACGACGAAAAAAATGTAGTTCTTGAAATTAGAGCCGGAACTGGCGGAGATGAAGCTTCGATTTTCGTAGGCAATCTTTTCGAGATGTATTGTCGTTACGCAGATAAATATAAGTGGAAAGTTGAAATAATGAGTTCAAGTTCCGGCTCCATGGGTGGTTTCAAAGAAATTATTGCTATGATCAATGGCTTTGGTGCTTTTAGTCGTCTTAAATATGAAAAGGGGATTCACAGAGTACAAAGAGTTCCTGATACTGAAGCTCAAGGCAGAATTCATACTTCAACAGTTACCGTAGCTGTTTTACCCGAAGCCGAAGATGTTGAAATTGATATTCAGGATAAAGAACTAAGGATTGATGTGTTTAGAGCTGGAGGCCCAGGAGGTCAGAGCGTTAATACCACGGACTCAGCAGTCAGAATTACCCATCTTCCATCGGGCATTGTTGTCTCGATGCAAGATGAAAAGAGCCAGACTAAAAACAAACAGAAAGCAATGAAAGTTTTGCAAGCTAGGTTGCTGCAAAAGAAACAAGACGAAGCTGACGCGCTTCGTTCCGCAGATCGCAAAAGTCAGGTTGGGACTGGTGAAAGATCTGGAAGAATTAGAACTTATAATTTCCCTCAATCCCGTGTAACTGATCATCGAATTGGATTAACATTATATAATCTTGCCCAAGTTATGGTTGGTGGAACTGATGATGTGATTGAACCTTTGATTGCCCATTACCAAGCACTCGCATTAAGGGGAGAAAGTCCTGGAATGATGATGGTTGATGTTGATGATGACGATTAGGGAGTTACTCGCTCAAGGGTCTGAAAGTTTAAGAGAAACTTCAGAATCACCTTTATTAGATGCGGAAGTTTTATTGATGCATGTTTTAGGGTTCGATCGTTTAAGCCTTATCAGGAATAATCAAGAAGAAGTTTGCCAAGAAAGTGTCAATAAATTTCTACAATTTATTGAACGAAGAAAATCTAATGAGCCCGTGGCTTACATTGTTGGACATAAAGAATTTTGGGGACTTGATTTTAAAGTTACTCCGGCAGTCCTTATACCCAGACCAGATACTGAAATCTTATTAGAAGAGGCGTTGATGGCTGCTGAATCTATCAAAGGTCCATTAAGAATCCTTGATCTTGGTACTGGATCCGGTG
>JAWXBT010000200.1:0-5364 GCA_034440315.1 bacterium | reverse complement strand
TTCAAAACCATGCAAGGATACACTTGTCTTCGCAAGGGTGGATGGGACACTCATGGATTGCCAGTCGAACTAACTTCTGAAAAAGAACTTGGATTAAAAGGAAAAGTTGATATTGAAAAATTCGGGATTGAGAAATTTATAGAACATTGTCGCTCAACTGTATTGCGCTTTAGAAGTGACTGGATTGCAGCGATATTGAGAATCGGCCGCTTTGTTGATCTTGAAAATGATTATCTCACTATGAGCAACGACTTCATCCAATCTGATTGGTGGGTAATCAAAAAAGCCTTTGAACAAAATTTACTCTATAAAGATTACAAAATTGTCCCATATTGCTGTCGCTGCGGAACAGGTCTTTCCTCCCATGAAGTAGCTCAAGGCTATCAAGACATAACCGACCTTACATTAACTGCTAAGTTTGCCCTAATAAATGAACAAAATACTTACATATTAGCATGGACAACAACACCTTGGACGCTGCTGGGCAATACTGCCCTTTGTGTAAATGAAGAAATCGAATACTCCAAAATTCGATTACAGAATAAGGATGGCCAGGATGAATTTATTATCTTAGCTTCTGCACGAATTGACTCCTACAAGAAAGCGCTTGGGGATAACTTTACTGAAGTAGAAAAATTTCCAGGTAAGGATTTAATCGGGAAAAAATATCAGCCCTTATGGCCTACTAATAGATCAGATAAAGGCAAAGCTTTTGAAATCGTTGCTGATGATTTTGTCACGACAGAAGATGGTACCGGGGTTGTCCATCTTGCATTATATGGAGAGGACGACTTTCGTCTTATTAAGAAGCACTCCTTTGTACAGATTAAGCATGTTGGCCCCGATGGAAAGTTTGATTCTGATTGTGGAGCTTATTCGGGTAGATTTTTTAAAGAAGATGGGCTTGAAGTAGATATTGTCAAAGACCTCAATGCTAAAGGTCTGCTCTTTGATAAGTATCGCTATGAACACAGCTATCCTCATTGTTGGCGCTGCAAAACACCTCTAATGTATTTCGCCAAGTCCTCATGGTTTTTAAAGACCACCGCATTCAAAGATTTAATGATCTCAGAAAATAATAAGATCAACTGGCAACCTGCACATATCAAAGAGGGGCGTTTCGGTAACTGGCTGGAGAATAATGTAGATTGGGCCATTTCTCGGGATCGTTATTGGGGAAGTCCAATCAATATCTGGACAAGTGTAAAAGATGCTTCTAAGAAAATTTGTGTCTCCTCCATCCAAGAGCTGCAAGATCTAGGAGCGTTTTATGAAACAACTGGTCAAAAAATTCTTGCAGATCTAGATCTTCATCTTCCGATCATCGACGATGTTATTATCAAAGATAAAAATGGAGATGTTTACAAAAGAGAAAGCGGTGTTCTTGACTGTTGGTTTAATGCGGGGGTAATGCCATGGGGACAATTTGGATTCCCTGCGAAAGAAGGCTCAAAAGAACTTTTTCAAAATCAATTCCCAGCAGATTTTATTTGTGAAGCAATAGATCAGACTCGTGGTTGGTTTTACACCCTTTTAGCTGTGAGCTGCCTTGTTAGTAAGAAAAGTTCATTTAAAAATGTTATTTGTACTGAACTGATCCTCGATGCCGAGGGGAAGAAAATGTCAAAGAGTTTAGGCAATGTTATTAATCCCATTCCTTTAATCGAGAAGTTCGGAGCAGATGCTGTTCGCTGGACTTTTTATAATTCTAACCCCTGGCAAGTAAAACGGTATTCAGAAGATCTACCAAAAGAAGCTTTGCGCTCTACCTTTATTCCATTGTGGAATTGCTATAGTTTTTTTGTTACCTATGCTCGACTTGATGGCTGGACTCCCAAAAATGGAGAAAAGATGCAATTGAGCGAGCTGGATCGTTGGATTCTCTCTGCTCTTAGAAGTTTAATCGTAGAAGTTGAACAAGCTCTGGAAAATTATGATATTTTTCGTGCTTCTAATGCGATCTCACAATTTATTGATTCATTATCAAATTGGTATATTAGAAGATCTCGTCGCCGATTTTGGAAAAGTGGTAATGATGAAAATAAGCAAGCTGCTTATTCCACTCTTTATCGTGTGCTCGTTACTATAAGTAAAGTAATGGCTCCCCTATCTCCGTTTATCTCTGAAACTATTTATAGTAATCTTGTTTCAAAATTTGACACATCTGCACCGGAATCTGTGCACCTAGCTTCATGGCCTAGTTCAAGTGAATTTCAATTAGAACTAGATTTGGAAGAGGAAATTTCTGTAATTCAAGAAGCTGCAACGCTGGCTCGTTCTCTTCGAGAAGAACACGATCTAAAAGTACGTCAGCCTCTTTCTAATCTACTAATAACACCATCTAAACCTGAGTTGACGCAACGGCTCGAAAGACATCTCGAATCCCTCTCTGAAGAAGTAAATGTTAAAAAAATAACTTTTTTAAAAACATCTTCTGAGTTTGTGGATATTTCTATTAAACCAAACTGGAAAGTTCTCGGACCAAGATTTGGCGAGAAAATAAAAGTCGTAGCACAACTTGTACAAGGCTTAGATGCACAAGCTGTCTCCAAACTTGCTTCCGGTCAAAATGTAAACATATTACTTGATGGCCTGGAAGTTGCCATAAATCCTACTGAGGTGTCAGTAGAACAGCGCGCCCGCGCAGGAATGGTTGCAAAATCTGGACGAAGTGTGACCGTTGCACTTCATACAATACTTACTCCTGAATTAATTTCTGAAGGAACTGCTCGAGAGTTAGTAAGCATAATTCAAAGGTTCCGTAAGAAAAATAATCTGGAAATTAATGATAATATTGCTGTCAAAATCAAAGTTTCCGATGCCCTCAAAGAAGCGATTAATTCGCATATTGATTACATTTCAAAGGAATGCTTGATAGGTAGTGTGGAATTTCTTTCTAATCTAGAGGGAGAAACATTTGATTTAAATGGCCAAGCACTCACAGTAGAGCTAAACAAAGAATAACAACTACCACTTAATGCAAATGGGGTAGGCAAATTCGATTGGCTCTAATCAGCGAATCCACTCCTTTTGCCCCAAGATATTTTTACTTCAAAAGTTGATATTCCAACATTTTTTGGTATTCTTACCTCTTGTAAAATATTTTATTACGCTTGATTCTGGTATAGTTATCCCTCCGCCGGATCGTAAGTCCAAAAAAAGATTTTCTTTCTGCAAGTGCTTTTTGGACTTACTATAGTCTGAACACTGGAACTTATTTTTCGTTGGTAGACTTTGTTTCTGCTTAGGTAAAACGAGGTACAGAATGGGTTTTTCTCCTCATCATTGATCGTTTGTAGCCTGACTGGCATCGATGAATGATGCGGAGATAGTTTTAAGATTGGTGCTGTACCAATCGGCTTCTTCGTAAACTGCACGACCCCACACCTGGTGAAATCCATGTGGAACGAACTTGATACCATGCTCGATAAGGCTTGGATTGGCCAATGGAGCTGGGTGAAATGGCTCTTCTTCGGAACGGCTATTTTTTCCTGGATTGGGTACTACTTGGCCAAGCGCAGGAAAACCGGAGTACACATTTCATTGAACTCCGCAGTCTACGGAATGGCCTGGTTCCTTTTCATCTACGGAGTCGTGACCCGTGGACTGATGGGAGGTGTGGGTACTGTAAAACACACCGGCATATTCTGGCCAGTTTTGATCTTGCACATTGGAGCAGGAGGAATTTTTCTTCTGCTTGCAACGTCGCAGATCTGGAGCGGAGTCACGATCGCTCAACAACCTCGCGACAAGCGAGATGTAAATTACAGATCTCATCGCCGTATGGGAATCTGGGCAGTTTACTCTCTCTCGTGCAGCGTGGTTTTGAGCCTGTTTCTGTAGTCACAATCGTCGAGGTGCCATGATCTAAATGCGCACCTCGACAGATTCATTTTAGGTTAAGCCTGTACTTCGTTTTAATTGATGACCAATGAACCCCAGGGGTTCCATGGTAATGATTCCCCTTTGAACAAGTAAATTCCTTTTTAACATTTAAAGTGATTCCAATAACCTTCATTTGGGGATTACAAGATCCGGACACATACTTAATCGATGGCATACTTCATGCATTAATTCTGCATTATTCGATAGTCGGTTGATCCTTTATTAAATCAACTAGTGCCTTCTTCATACGGTGTCTTACAGTACTGCTTACCTTAACAACTTACTGTCAAGCACAGCTGGGTGCGCCGAGACTTCTTTGGTCACAGCCATCACCTCCTTCCTCGGTCAATGGATTCGATTTTGCTTGGGCTGCAGATGGAGGATATCTAGCTGCGGCTTCATTGCGAGGTGGTGCTGAAATTGATTACCTTGCTCCTTTGGAATCTTCCTCTTCTCCGATCATGTTCTCTGCTCCTCAAATAGAAAAGGAAACTTTTCTCAAGTCAGTGCAAGTTCCGATGGTCGTCTATCTGCGGCGATTTACTTTATTCAACCTGTCCCAAGTGTTGATTCTTACACTCCGCACCTCAGAATTTTAGATGGATTACCCCCTGCCGGTTATTCGAGATGTCGCTCTTAATACACTCATCAGCGGAAGCTATCCCTACCCAGGATCTTTCGGAGTAAAAGTTAGAAGTGATGGAAAGATCTGGGTCTGGGGATATGCCGGATCTACCGGCCAAACGATTCTCTTAGTGTTTAACCAGGCGGGAGCTGTAGTTGAACAATTTAGTTCAACCCTGGGAAGTTCGGCCTACGGTGCAACATCAAACAGATCTGGTTCGGTGCTTGCCGTTCAAGGTTTGACAAAAACCAGGATTTCTACGGTGAATGCAGGAATAACAACCGCCCAAGATTACAGTCAACCGGGCACCGTGTATGGTCATTTAGCCGCTTCAGATTCCGGAGATACTATAGTTTTTGGATCATCAAGTGGCAGAATAACGACTATTCGCAGAGCTAGTTCGGGAGTTCCGTTTACATTAGCTTACTCTTTTAATGCAGCTTCAGCCGGTACTACCACCTGTCTCAGTTTATCCGGTGATGGAACAATCATCGCCCGAGGATCTCAGGATCAAAACAATTCACTCATTACAAGAGCAGCCGCTTGGAGGCTTGGAACCTCTGTACAAACGCAAATTCTTGACACCACAGTAACCGGGATTTACGGCAGTAACTTTATGTTTGATGATTTATCACTTGATTATTAGGGCGAAAAACTGGTGACTGCACATCTTGGTTTGCTTGATAGCTCGTTACCTCAAGTGCAGATCTTTCAAAGAAGTGGCAGTGCCTCATTTCCTTCGATCCCTCAAAATTCTTTAACTCTTTCAGGCTCCGCTCTCAAGGTTAAGTTATCTCCAGTTGGGAATAAACTTGCGGTGATCAACTCCGATGGCCATTTAGACTACTTTGGTA
>JAWXBT010000199.1:0-3859 GCA_034440315.1 bacterium | reverse complement strand
TCTAGTTTTTCTAAAATGACTGGCTGTATCATTGTTTATTCTCGCGATCGCCCCATCTACTCCATTAAAGCACCAAAACCCAATGTCAGCAACAGAATACCCCATTATCTAGCCCGATCGACCAGACAAAGTAAAACTCCTGCATCGCATAGGATCATAGCTCTAAACCTTGTTGCCGATACTTGTTGAGTAGGAGTTGCTGATATTCGCTCTCAGGCTGATTAGTCGTTACTTCCAAGCGATCGACTTCATCGAACCATTGTGCCCAAGCTTTAGCAATATCGTCTGGGAGTTTGGGTTCAGCTATTCTATTTTGGTGCTTGTGCATCACAAAGTCGATGAACTCGCTGACTTCTGGCAAGAATGATTCTGGAAGTTGCTGCAATTTGGCGATCGCGATCTCACGAATAGTCATAATAATTGCCTCTTTCAGTCGTCTTGATTTTAATACAATCATCACCTACATCAGGGTTTTTATGGAGTGCCATTTTACAGATATATGTCAGATTCAATCCAGCTTTTAACAACAGCTATCCCAATGCTAACATAGGAATCGTCCAAAAACTCTTCAATACCAGGAGCTTCACCATCAGCCTGCAATGCTTTTACAATCCGACGCTTAAAGTTAGGAGTGGTTTCATTACTAACGTAAGCAATCTTTTCGGCTTCAGTAGCAGTTGGGTTAGTAACCTCTAGCTTCTGAAGAAGACCTTGAATTTTATCAGCAGTTAATTCAAGGATTTCAACATTACCCCAATTGTTGTTGAAATAAACATCACCTCCAACAACACCGATATTACCACCTATGATAATACCAGCTTGGTTATTATGAAAGTTTGCACCTGCTGAAATATTGACAGTCTGAAAATCATTAAGAGCCACTATTCTTTCTTGTATTCCCAATGCAGAATGAAAAGCTGGATGAACAACATACATCTTCTGTTGAGGAAGAGTTAAGTTAGGTAAGTTATAAAAGAACACATAAGCACTATCGACTATCGCACCAAGAAACCCAATATTGTATAATATTTGTATAATTCCATCTACATTTAAGGACTGCAAAGTTCGATGAATACGCTCCATTCTATCTTTAGCTTCCTGATACCGAAGCTCGAATTCATTTTTGTCTAAACTTTGCTTAAAACCTTGAAAAAGTCCAAACAAGATATCTAGATATGGATATTGAACAAGATATTCGCTGGCTAAATCTCTCAATTTCTCGGCAGAATATTGAATTTCTGCTGTCAAAATATCATCTTCAGTTATTTTGGTATGTTGGCGATCTTGAGCTATCCGTAATGCTCGGTTACAAAATTGGATGGTTTCACGAGGTCTTCTCAGAGTTCTGCTCATGATGTACTTAAAAGAGTCTTGAGATCCAACCGATATGTCAAAAACTTGTTCCCAAATTTTGTCATTTTTTTCAATAGAATCAATACTGGTTGAGATTTTTACTCGATTTTCTATAAGCTGCTTTAAATCTCCTTCTGACCAGGCTAATCTTTCGGAAAGACTATTAAGTTTATCAATATCGTGAAATTTAAGTACATCAAAGATATCTGAGCGCAGAAAAACCATAATTTTAGTCATGGGAAGCGTCTCATTCAAGATATGAGTTGCTCTGAGAAGCCCACTGATCATCAATTTAGATTCTTCTGTGTCGTTCCAAACCTCATCTACTTTATCTATTAAGATGACGATCTTTGTAGAATCAAGATATCCCAATAGTTTTTTGAGCTTAACTTCAAACTTGGTCAGCGAATCCATTAAATCAATTTCTGACTCAACTTTTTTAGATTCTATAGCTCCTTCAAATCCTGCAAAGCTAACAGAAACTTTTGAAAAAATTTTGAACAATCCAGACAAGTTTGAACCAAAGTCATTTTCAACCTCGCCCTGTTTCTTCAAAAAATTTCGTACTGCTTTTAAGTCATCATTCAGTTTGTGAAGTTCTGGAATTTTCAAGTTATCGAACAATTCAATAAATTCAAATGTCACCTTCATGAGGAGAACATATTTCCAAGCCTGCAAATAAAGCTCTTCCTTATTAATAGAGTTAATTTTTAACGCCTGAATTTTTTGCTGAGATAAAGATTCCGGTGTCAATAAAGCTACTTTCATACCTTCGTTTTCAAAAGCATTTTTTAGTATTAGACAAGTAGCACTTTTCCCTGCACCTTTTCGCCCAATTACTAATTCACTTTGATCCGCTTTGATTCTATTATAAAGAGCTGTTTTAAGGAAAACCTTGCTTAGAAAACCTTGCTTGGCATCTCGTTCAGCATCGTCATTACCAAATGTAAGCTCTGCAATATCCATTCTTGTAGTCATAACTTAGATTTCCTAACTTTTAAGATAAGGCTTATTTTCATACAACCCTGAAAATTAAAGGCTTTCAGTTATTCAATATTATGCCTCAAAGACAACTATCAAGGTGGATTTTAATTTTTTTTCGACCATAATTCAGACTTGTTCATCCTATTAAATCATCAAAACCGAATTTTGTCAACAGGATATCCGTCGCACGAACCCAAAGAGATTGCACGGAATTCTAAATCTTCGAGAGGTTCATCAAAATCATCAGACATCCAGATTTTATCTTTCCAAATTCCAAGTCCGCCTCGCTTTGTCGGCTTTTCTTGACTTAAGTTTTTAGCCTGCTTTTCAATCAAAAACTCAATATAATGAAGCACTTCTGTCTGAAGAGACTCAGGGAGTTCTGCTAATTTTTCTAAAATGACTGGCTGTATCATTGTTTTTACTCGCGATCGCCCATCTACTCCATTAAAGCACCAAAACCCAATGTCAGCAACAGAATACCCCATCATCTAGCCCGATCGCCCAAAATCGCACTCACACCATCATTCTGCAACTTGCCGAAAATCACCCGATCGACTATTGTTCCTAGTAGATATCATCCCAAATCCTTGCATCTCTTAGTCCGCGAAGGCGGACTTCGTTTGTGTAGACGCGGTTTCAACCGCCGGGGATTTTTGCCCCTAAACTTGATATAACAACCGACAAAAACATGACAGCAATATTACCGCCTTGGATAGTTTTAGACTCCCTATTGCACAACTGGCTACTAGAAGACATCGGTAGGGGCGATCGCACAACATCGGCCTTATTCCCCGCAGAGAGCGTCCCAGGTACTGCTAAATGGATTGTCAAGGAGGCGGGAGTCGTCGCTGGATTGCCAATTGCCGATCGCACATTTAAGCTTTTAGACAGCAGCCTCAGTTTCATCCCGCAAGTACCAGAAGGGAAATTGTGCGAAAAAGGAGAAGTAATTGCCGAGATTTCTGGCAATTACGATGCGCTTTTAACAGGAGAAAGAGTAGCATTAAACTTGGCAATGCGTTTGAGCGGCATCGCTACTTTAACTAAAAAATATGTTGACAAAATTGCCGATTTACCAGTGCAATTGGTGGATACTCGCAAAACCACGCCCGGATTGAGATTGTTGGAAAAATACGCGACTCAAGTCGGCGGTGCTTGCAATCACAGGATGGGATTAGATGACGCAGTGATGATTAAAGATAATCATATCGCGGCGGCTGGCGGTATTGCACAGGCGATCGCCCGTATCCGCAATTCGATTCCCTATCCGCTGACAATCGAAGTTGAAACCGAAACCTTGGCTGAAGTAGAAACGGCATTGCAGCACAAAGCTGATATTATTATGTTGGATAATATGTCTTGTGATTTGATGCGGCAGGCTGTGGCAATAATTCGCGAAAAGAGCGATCGGGTAAAAATCGAAGCTTCCGGCAATGTTACTTTAGAAACAATTAGAAGTGTAGCCGAAACCGGAGTTGACTATATTTCAACTAGCGCTCCAATTACGCGATCGACTTGG
>JAWXBT010000198.1:0-4998 GCA_034440315.1 bacterium | reverse complement strand
GATACTCAGTTCAAAGTATTTTCTATAAATTCTTTAAATCAAAATGATGTTGAAGATATTTTAAAGAGAGAAAATCCTGCTTGTTTGGTCTTATTTGGAAATGTGAGTCAGCATTTTAAGAATGTTGAGCTTCTATTAGGAAAAAGGCAAAGTCTTTATGGAGTAGAAGCACTTTACACTCTGAGTCCTGAAAGTGTATGTGCCGATGTTTCGTTAAAAAAAGAGTTTTGGACTCAGTTACAAATCATTTTAGAGATTATATAAATTTATGAAAATACTTTCTGTTATATTCTCAATCTTTATTTTTGCCTTCCAACTTCATGCCGAAGATCATGTCGCTATTCTTAAAATGAACATGGGAATTTTTCCTGGTACTGCCGAGTATCTAAAATCTGCAATTGACGAAGGCACAAAAAATGGAGCCAAAGCAATTTTAATTGAGTTAGATACTCCTGGAGGAATGTTGCAAACATCTCAAGAAATGGTCAAGATGATGTTTGAATCACCAGTTCCGATTATTATCTATGTTTCTCCAACAGGTTCAACCGCAACCTCAGCCGGTGTTTTCCTTACAATGGCCGCACATATTGCAGCTATGGCCCCTGGAACAACAATAGGTGCTGCCCACCCAGTTACTGGGGATGGGAAAAATATCGATAGTGACATGCGAGCCAAGGCTGAGAATATAACAATGGCAATGGTACGATCCATTTCTGAACAACGTGGTCGTAATGGAGCCTGGGCTGAAAAAGCAGTAAAAGAAAGTGCCTCTTTAACTGAATCAGAAGCACTAAAACAAGATGTGATTGATCTTATTGCAAAAGATCAGAATGATCTATTGCGAAGTATTAAAGGCAAAAAAATAAAACTTGCTGGCAAAGAAATAAGCTTGGAAGATCTCTCACTTTTACCTCGTAAGACTTTGGAAATGTCTATTAGGCCTAAAGTTTTAAATACATTAAGTGATCCAAATGTGGTGCAACTTTTATGGTTAGCTGCAACTACAGCTTTATCAATCGAACTATATAATCCTGGTGCAATTCTACCCGGAGTAGTTGGTGTTATATGTTTGATTTTAGCCTTGGCATCTTATCAAATAATCCCAGTTAATATTGGGGGAATTGCTCTCTTGGTTGTGGGAGTTTTGTTAATTGGGGCCGAGATGTTTATTACAAGTGGAGTTTTAGCCGTAGGAGGTATTATTGCTATTGTTTTAGGATCTATTTATTTAATAGATGTTGCCCAAGTTCCTGGAATCAATGTGAGTATGCCTTTAATTCTATCAACTGCTTTATCCCTTGGAGCTCTTCTTTCCTATATTGCTTTTGCTGTTGTAAGATCTCAAAAAAAGAAAGTCACCTCAGGACAAGAAGGGTTAATCGGATTGATCGGTACAGCTGTTGAAAATGTTTCCAATACTGGTCGTGTTTTTGTAAACGGGGAGTATTGGTCTGCGGAATGTAGTAGAGGCATTATTGAAAAGGATGCAGAAATAAGAGTTTTATCAATAAAACCAGGAATGATTTTAGAAGTTGAGAAAATTTAATTTAAAATTTTGAATTAGAAATTAATTAGGAGAAATACAAATGGGATTTTTACCGATAGTAGTAATAGCTTTAGTAATACTAAAGATGGGTATTCATATTCTTCAAGAATATGAACGTGGCGTAATCTTTCGTCTAGGAAGATTGAAAGCTGCTAAAGGACCAGGTCTTATTTTCATTATTCCAATGATAGATAAAATAGTTCGAATTGATCAAAGAACTATTACCATGGATGTTCCGAGTCAGGACGTGATTACTCATGACAACATCTCAATAAAAGTAAATGCCGTTCTTTATTTTAGGGTAATGGATCCATCAAAAGCTGTAGTGCAAGTGGAGAATTATCTTTACGCGACTAGCCAACTTGCTCAGACAACTTTAAGAAGTGTTTGTGGTGAAGCTTCTTTAGAAGATCTTTTGCAAAAGCGCGATAAGATCAATCTAAGGATTCAAGAAATCCTGGATCGCCAAACCGATTCTTGGGGCATTAAGGTTTCCTTAATTGAAATTAAACATATCGATTTGCCTCAAGAGATGCAGAGAGCGATGGCTAAACAAGCTGAAGCTGAACGAGATAGACGTGCTAAAATTATTCAAGCTGAAGGTGAAGCACAAGCCGCAGGCAAGCTTAGAGAAGCCGCTGATATTATGTCATCTGAGCCAATCACTTTGCAGTTGAGATATCTTGAAACTTTAAAGACGATTGCTACCGAGCATAACTCAACAATAATTTTCCCAATGCCGATCGATATTTTTGATGTGTTTCGAAAAGTCATAAACAAGTAACAGTACTTTGAGTTTACCGCTATTTGTTTATAATTTACCCGAGGATCGAATTGCTCAACGACCAATCGTTCCATATCATGATGCGCGCCTTTTGGTTATTAATAGATCCACTGGCGCGCTCACTGATTCTACTTTTTTAGAACTTCCTTCGTTTTTATCTACAAACGATCTCTTAGTTTTTAATAATACAAAAGTAATCCAAGCTCGTCTTTTAGGTGAATTTGAAACCGGAGGTAAAGTAGAACTTCTACTTTTAAGGAAACAGAAAGATCCCAATATATGGAGTGCGCTTGGCAGGCCGATGAAAAAGTTTACTCTGAATCGTCAGATCCGATTTGCAAAGGATCTTAAGGCTTTTATTAAAGAAAGATTAAGTGATCAAGAAGTTATAGTGCAATTTGAAGGTGCAGATCCATTAAGTTCTGGCATTATGCCAATTCCACCATACATCAGATCTGGATTGTCAGATCAAGAAGATATTAAAGATTACCAGACTCCTTTTGCTGAAATAGATGGCTCCGTTGCAGCCCCAACAGCGAGTCTTCATTTTACAAAAGAATTAATGGAAAGATTAGTTAAGAGGAATATCTTATCAACATATTTGACGTTGCATCTTGGTCCAGCAAGTTTTTTACCAATTTTTGATTCTAAGAATCCACCAACACTCTCAGATCTAAAATCACCAGCAACTGAAAGTTTAATTTATTCAGATAATACAAAAAAGCTGTGTAAAGAGATAAGGGCCAATGTTCACAAAGTTGTGGCAGTTGGAACTTCCATGGTGCGAGCCTTAGAAACACTAGAAAGAACCAAAGCTGAAGAAGGAGAAGCAGTTGAAACAGATCTTTATATAAAGCCAGGGCATAAATTTTTATCTTTAGATTCTGTTATTACAAATTTTCATCAGCCTGGGACTACCCACCTTCTATTGGTAGAGGCACTTTTAGGAAAAGAACTCCTAGAAGAATCGTATAATCATGCCCTAAATAATGGCTATCGATTTTTGAGTTATGGTGATGGAATGTTGATTTTATAATAAATTAAATTTCTATTAGATTAATTACTATGTCAAAGGAACTAAATTTTCATACAATAATCTCGCAAGACGGCGCGAGCAGACTTGGCATATATACAACTCGCCACGGAGTATTCGATACGCCAAATTTTATGCCGGTTGGAACAAAAGCAACTGTAAAAGGTGTTGATACAGAGCGGCTAAAAGAGAATGGCACGCAGATCATGTTAGTTAATACCTACCATCTTTGGTTAAGACCTGGATCTGACAGAATTCAACGGCTAGGAGGCATTCATAAATTTGCAGCTTGGAATGGACCTATATTAAGTGATAGTGGAGGTTTTCAGGTTTTTAGTCTTTCGGGAATTCGAAAATTAACCGAAGAGGGAGTTGAGTTTCGTTCTCACATTGATGGCGCAAAAATGTTTTTAAGTCCTGAGCGATCGATTGGAGTTCAAGAAGAACTTGCTGTTGATATCGCTATGGTGCTTGATGAGTGCCCACCTGCAACTTATTCCGAAGAGCAAGCAAGTAAATCATTAGATCTTACAATTCGTTGGGCCAAAAGATCGCTAGCTGCTCGCAAAAATCCGGACACAGCTATCTTTGGAATTACCCAAGGTATTTGCTTTAAGGATCTGCGTACCAAGGCTGCCGAAGTTTTGGGGTCTCTTGATTTTAATGGCATGGCCATCGGAGGGTTGAGTGTTGGAGAAGAGAAAAGCAAAATGTATGAAGTTTTAAGTTATCATCCAGCGCAGCTACCAAAAGATAAGATTCGCTATTTAATGGGCGTAGGAACCCCTATGGATATCGTTGAGGCTGTAAAACATGGTGTGGATCTATTTGATTGTGTAATGCCGACCCGTTCTGGTCGATTTGGCAGGGCCTTTGTTAAAGGCGATGAGCCATATATTAATATTAAAAACACCCAATTTGCTGAGGCTAATAGGCCTCTGCAAGAGAATTGTGGTTGTCTGGCATGTCGAAATTACTCACTTGCCTATATTCACCATCTCTTTAAAGTGGGCGAAATGTTGGGGCCAATGCTTCTAAGTATTCATAATCTTAAGCATTACCTTGACTTGATGGCTGAGATTCGATCGTGTATCAAAGGCGGTACGTTTGAAGTCCTTTATAATGACGTAAAGTCTCGTTGGGCCGACGTTAACTTAGGAATGCCTGAGAAGGTCACTTAGTAGTTTTTGATTTAGATAATCTCTTTATTTATTAGGTATGTATCCCTTGGTAAAAAAATTTATTTCCATTCCAAATACGATAGCAACAAGTCTATTAGTTTTATTAACTTCATCTTCAGCATTTGCTCAAGTTGCAACTCCACCCCCACCCGGTATTGGAGATTTACTTGCTCGTATGCTGCCGATGTTGATAATGGTTTTCTTTATTTTTTACTTTATGGTTATCAAACCGCAACAGCAAAAACTGAAAGCCCATGAAGACATGATTAAAGGTCTTAAAAAAGGGGATCGAGTTGCTACTGCTGGTGGAATCTTGGGGCGTGTCTCTGATATCGCAGAGGATGCGATAACATTAGAGATTGCCCAGAATGTTAAAGTCAAATTTACTCCTTCAAAGATCACTAAAAAGATCGAAAATACTGAATCATTAAAAAATGCAGCATAGGTCCATATG
>JAWXBT010000197.1:0-10632 GCA_034440315.1 bacterium | reverse complement strand
TGCCAATACCACTAATTTCGTGATACGGAGCAACAACAACTCTAGCAGAATCAAACACGCCATCATCTTTTAGTTCTGTTAAAAGATTATCATACAAATGAACAGAAAATGCCGTTACCTTAGAATAATCAACATCTCTAGCATCTGCCTTAATAATTTGAATTTTACCAGATAAACCCGCCTCAGTTACTTTTGATTTAGCTAATTCAACTAATTGCTTATCATACTCAATACCTATCGCTTGACAGCCAGAGCTTTTAACAGCCTCTATTAGCCACCTACCATCACCACACCCGATATCACAAAAAAAGTCATCTTTATTCAGATCCATAAGGGCAACACCCTTACGAACCAACTCTAACGGTGTAGCCTCTTGCCCAATATCTATTTCTACTTTAGTTTGCTGATTAAGTCGTTTTTGTTGCTCACGATAAGCATTTTGATAAGGATAAATAGATAGGCACATACTACACATGCAGGAAGATCCATTATTTGTACGTATGTATGTAGCAAGATCAATTTGCCCATGTGGAGGAATATTTATATATCTAGGTAAAATCTTTTCACTAACAGATGAAGTTGAGTTTTGAGTCGATCTCTCAATGATGGGTTTTTCTGTAGAATGATATATATCGTGTAAATCGTTCAATTGCCCGTCAGATAATTGATTTAATCCTCCATTACACTTATGATCTTTTATCAAATGATTAATAAGAGATTGGCGAGATTGATGGGAGCCGGATAAAGAGGGATTGTATATCTCTGGGAGGTAAAATGATTCACCCGCCCGCCGCGATGGAATCACATAAAATCCATTTTTTATAATTGGAACTATACGTTTATTCTCAATTTTACCATTTACTTTAGTATTGACCGGCTTCTGAATTGGTTGGGCAATTGGATAGGTAATTGGATGGGTAATTGGAATTAAGTTATTAGTAATAGTTTCATATGATATAGCCCCAACCCAACTTTTTTTAACTTTTCCATTTATATGAATAATAATTGATGGGATTGAAGTAATTCCAAACCGGGACGTTGTTTGAGGGTCTGCTTGAGTATTTATATGTCGATATCTTAATTTACCCACCTTTAGTCTTTCAACTACCGGATACATAACTTTACAAGCCCCACAGTAAGGAGCTGTAAAGATTAGAACCTCTTCCGTCTCAATCACATTTTTAACTACGGTGTCAACCACAATGGGAACCACAATGGGACTAATTTTTATTTTGTCTTTCTCTTTCTCTTCAACTACAACTTTGAATTGTTGAACAGACGGTAATACCTCTACGGTAAACTTAGGTTCTTGTTCATCATCATAATATTTAGCATAGCCAAATTCCCCACCAAGAACCACCCACAAACGTCCATCTGGATCAACTCCGTGTTCTTGTCCAAGGCAAGAATTAAAGAGAATTAACAAAATAAATATAAACTTAACCATTTAATCACATTCCTTTATGATGACGTTAGACGAACTGCAAGTCCACCATTACACACAGCCTGACTTCCACGAAGAACTCCAAGGCCATGACGCCCCCATCCCTTCCATGAATTTAATATTAACTGCCCCCATGAATTACGTTCAATTCGAACCCATCGAATTCCGCACACACTATGTCTCCACCAATTGTAATCTCTTGGGCCCGGAATGTTATTAAACCCACAAGTGGCTACCTGAGCTTGTGTTAAATTTCTATCATAGACTTGGCGGGTCATATCAGTCCACTCTTCTTCGATCTTATACTTAGCCATTTCCGCCCTAAGTGCTGGCGTATCATAACTTAAATTACGAGAGTGTAAGGGCCATTTACCCGGACCTGTACCCTCAATCGCAAACCCATTCTGTCGTCCAAATTCTGCCGACTGCCCACACCATCCACCCTGATCAGCTCCACGCTTAATAATAGCTGCCGTAGCATGTGGGTTAAATCGCACTAAAGGCAAGTTACGCTTTAAGCGATCAATCATCATTGATTGCCCTGTTGAATAACTCCAGCAATAACCATGTCCATTTTGATCTAATAGAGGAAATGCTGGAGTACCACCCGGCCCACTTAAATAAATATGCTCTAAACTAGACTGCTGCTTTTCTTGCTCATCAAATCTCGCATCCCATTCTGACTCAGGTATAAGGACCATATCAGAAGGTGGGGCAAACATTCCCTCAGGATCTTTTGAGTAGTCTCGAGGAACTAATCCAAACTCTACATCTTTTGGGTATAAAAGATAAGTATTCTCTGTAGTATTAATATCTGTCTCAATTATCGGAATATTACCCTTATAAAAATCAACCATTACTATTTTCCTCCGTACTGTTTAAGAGTTTCCAAAGCAGCTGCGACGTTGATAGGAAAGTCCATAACTGTTGATACTCCATTAACCTCTATAACAAGGCATGGGGCAGGCTTAAGTTTAGGTTTCGTTTGTTCCCAAAGTGCCCTCATTATCGGCTGCTCATTTTCTGTATTCTGATCCGGATCATATTCCCTAACTCCAGAAACTCCGCCCTCTTTAGTAGTTTTTGCTGTTAAATAATCTCTAATTTCTTTTGCTCCGGGTATTGCGGATTGTTCAGCACTTAGAGTTGCCCCTGACTCTTTAACAAATATAACCCTAAAAGAAGTTACTGGAGTAGGTGTTGGATCTGGAGTAGGTGGAATTGGAGTAGGTGGAATTGGAGTAGGTGGAATTGGAGTAGGTGGAATTGGAGTAGGTGGAGGACGCGGGCCCTCCCCACTAATAGTTAGAATCTGAGTAACAATTTCACTTTTTTCTGTTACACCTACTGGGATTAAAATTAACTCCGTCTTACCCGACTTAATTCCAGTTACGATCAGGATATTTTCACTCTTATATGTTCTAAGTTCTGGGTTTACCCCACCGTCTACAAATAGCCCATAAACACTTATTGGGCCTTTAACCGTAATGATATTAAGAAAATCCTCAGGCGACTGTAGGCTAATAAGCGCAACCGAAGATTCAACAATATACAATTGGCCCTTACTAATTGTACTAATTTCAGATATTACTGGAGGATCCACATTAGGTATGTTGGGCTCAACAACTACCGGAACAGTAGGTAAATGGATCTTTATCTCTTTTACAGAAATTGGATCTGTAACCAAGGGCAAATCATCCGCAGATACAGCCCCCATTGTCATAAACATTGTAATATAACAAAGTAATAAAATTAACGATTTCATATAAACTTCCTTAAATTAAGCTCTTTTGAGTTACAGAGCAATTCCCATAGCAACAATATCTTTATCGGAAGTGCTTAAGTAATCATTAACAGTTGTTTCTGCTAGCTCCCGTGCATACTTACGCCCTATCTTCTCACCAGTGCCGCGAGCTTGCTTACGAAACTCTACAGCAGTTCTAATAATAGCTAATTCTGGATTTTTTTCTGTTGATTCTCGTTTTTCAGCCGCAGATTTATTTTTAAAGCAGGGTAGCATAGGAAGGGCTGTTAATACTAAACTAATAATTGTTGCAATATCAAGAAACTTCATACCTTCAGATAAATCTGATGGATTAATGGTTCTCATTGCTAAAGACTCTGAATACTCTTGTAAATTCATTGTAATGACCTTTTTAATATTTAATTGATTTTATTCCCTAGCTTCCCTGCTCTTTACTTATAACTTCTGTGTTTTCCCTAATAGTTTCTGTATTTTCTTTTATGCTCTCTGTATTTTCTTTTATATCGTTTTTTTTATTAACTCTATTTCTTTCAACTTGAGTGTCTGTAAACTCCAAATGTGTATTTACACGACGCAAATCATTCTCAAGAGTCCCAATTGTAATACGTAAATCAATACGGTCCGCAAGACAATCTTTTATTTCAGATTGTAAACCGCCCATACCTATATTTAATTTAATGCGATCTTCGGCACACTCTTTTAATTCTTTAACGATAAGAACTGCTAGCCACCCAAGGCCCCCACATATAGCTGTAAGAGTAATTGGTATTAGAGCTAAAATAGAAAGTATTACTGCATCTGACATTTTTTTGTCTACCTTTTATCTACTCTCGTACCAAATAGCTTAATTAAACTAGTCGATAAGAAATATTGCCATTAATAGTGCCGGTTGTATTTAACGATAGAGATTCTCCTTTATTTGTCCTCAAAATTCCCTGTTCGCTTTGAGATGTTATAGATCCGCTATTTCCAATATTTATAAGGCCGGTGATATCAGTGGACCCCGATAAGAACTTAATGGGGGCGGCCGCACTTGCAGATAAAGTATAAAAGTTAACCTCAATCTGATATCCGGGCACCCCACTCACTAATACAGCCGTGCCAGTAGTATTAATAACAGAAACAGATTGGTTACTTCCCTCACGCTTGATGAAAATATACCCCGCCTGTCCGGCAACAAGAGTGCCTGTAGTTTTTCCAGCAAGACTATTATAAGCTTTTACAGTATTAATCCCTAGGGAATCTCCTCTTGAATATATTGGTCCACTAATCGGCATGCTCAACTCCCACTAATTATCTATTTGGTTTGGTTTGGTTTGGTTTAACAAGCTGAACTTGGCGTAGTAATGGCTAATCCGCCCCCATAATTTCCTGTCATTAAAAACATTATTTTCGCCCTTTCATACTGACCGCAAAATCCATCTCCTGAGATTTTTAATTGCCCTGCTATTCCTTTTAAACTAACGCTTGAGGGGCCGTCCGTAATAGTAAAATCAGATTGAGCATAGGACTTTTGAGTGCCCCTAATTAACATACAAGCCGCTTTAAGTGCAACCATCATATTAAAATTATCATCTGGAGAGGGGTCAATACTCTGACTACATACGTTAATAGAATAGGTAGTCCCAATTTCTAGATTTACATACATTGCACTGATATATAAAAGTTCAGTTAGACGATCATCGGTATAATCTACACTTGCTGTATCATCTATTAAATGTCGAAGGATTACTAAGGACGATTCGAGTTGTGGCATTTTAACCCATTCAGAATAGAAAGATTCGAACTCTCGTCTTACCGCCCCAAACGGCACGCCTTACCAAACTTGGCCATATTCTGTTAAATTTGTATTAAATTTGTATCATATCAAAAAATGGAATGTTGAAGGATAACTCAAGTTGAGGTATCAAATTAAACACTCTAATTCCGTAGGGTTGGTAATACAGAGAAGTTTAATGTTATTTGCTTCGCAAAACTCTTTTTTGATTTGATCTCTTAATTGAACAAGTTCAAAGGCATCTTGTCCGCCGAAACAACTTATTGGCTCAAAATGCTGTTGACCTTGAAACTCAATCGCGATATTTAACACTGGAAGATAAAAGTCAAATTTTAACAATGATTTATATTTACAGCCATCAAATATTTTTTGTTGTTCAAACTCAATATTATTAGATTCTAAATATGCCTTTACCGCCAATTCACCCTTTGATATGGAGCAATTGGGACAACCGCTACCACGTTTATGGAGGCTAGCTCCTTGTTTAAACACTCCGTGCTTCTTACAAATAATATCTACTTTTTCAAAAGCTCCAGAGTATTCCGATTTAGAGTAATCGTATAGATCTCCATGAGCTTCTTTACACTGATTTATAAATTCTTCTGTAGTATATAAAAGTTCTTTATTAATTTCTTTTACACACTCTGGGCAATTATGAATATTTTTAAGAAAATTACCGGGAGTTACTTCAAATTCACAATTATGCTTATTGCATTTAATTATAACATTATCTTTAACTGTCTGATAATCTACTTTATCGCAATTAAACTTATCCTCCCCGAATACTTCTACTGCCCTATCTATAAATACTTTATTGCCTTTTCTTCGTGATAAGCCTGCTTTAATATCTCCACATTTTGGGCAACCACTTGGAAGCTTATTTTTATCGTGAGACTTGGCTTCTACTTCAAAATCACCATGTTGCGGGCAAATTATTGTTACTTTAGAATAGGAGTTTGTATAATTGCACTTACTATAGTCGTAATAATTATTATGCCTAGCACTTGCAGATTTTATATACTCTTCATTCGTTATAGTCTGTTTAGCGTCACCAGACTCTTTTCCACAAAACTTACATCTTTGTTTCTGATTAATATGTACGCCGGGAAATTGCTCAAAATGATGATCATGTTTCGGGCAATATATTTTTACTTTAGTTCTTTTGTTTATGTAAACGACATTTGAATAATCGTAGTTGTATTTTTCGCCGTGTACTAATTTAGCTTTTGCAATGAATTCTAGTGTTTTTGTATCTGACATTTCTTTTCCTTTGGATAAATTTCTGACGGCTGGTGAAATACCAAGCCTACAGATATTGTACGTCAAAGGTAGAGTGAGCGTTGGGTGTTTCGGTTGGGAACTCAAAAGAATTTTAAAAAGGCAAAAAATGGGCCGCTGGGGTCTCCAACGGCCTCAAAATTTGACGTAAGTCGTTTACTAGAACGTAATTGCGGCGACTCTTTGTGAATTTAAAACTCCAATCGAATATTCTTCCCACCCATAGAATCCGCCCTTTTGATAAGCATGAAGAGCAGGATCTTCAAACATTTCAAATTGCTGATTAATAGCCTTAACAAAGCTATCTTTATTGGTTAGGTCTAATACAATACCCAATTCAAGGTCAGCTGCAGCATGCCCACTACCAGCTGGAGTTAACACACCACCACTTGCAACGTAATAAGCTTGATATTCTTGACCAGCACCCAGCTCATACATCTGATGAACAGTTGTGCCTAGAATATTTACAGACAAATTATCAGTAGAAGCCATGCTATAAAGACTTGCTCGAACTGTATCAGGCACCTGATCAAGATTCCAAGAAAGGATGGATTCCATGCCCTCTGGACTTACCCAAACGTCCGTTGCTCGGCCACGTCGAATAGACATTGCGTTACCGCCGCTATTACGAGCCATAGAAACACGAAGGTTTGAGAACAACTTACGGGTGAACTGACCTGAACCAGCAGCAATATCAAAGATGGTAACGTCTCTATCAGCCATTGCGAATAGAATTGTATGCCAGCAATCATCATTGCGTTTCTTGATAAAACCCGCCATGAATGCTTCGGTCAAACGTGCAACAATGTTCCACCGAGCGTTACGGGCATAACTCAAATCATACTCAACGCGAAGAATATTCTTCGTGCTAGCAAGAGTAAGTTTATCACCACTAACAACGAGTGCTGGAGGCTTACCTTTACCCGGATTTGTGAAAGCTCGGAATTCGCCCTCACTACCCGGAGAGACAAAGTCTGTTGGGTATTCAGCAGAAACGCCCGGAGGCAATGTTTCAATGTTGAATACACCAGCAGTGGTATCGCCATCAAAAATACCCGAGCGAACTGGAGTAGTAACAGCTGTCAAAATCTGAGTCAACGCTTTAGACCGAACCACTGGCTCAGCGGAAGCAGTAGACCGCAGTAAATCATTCATTTCAACATCATTAACATCTTCGAACATATTATTTAATCTCCGTTACTTAATTATTATGCCATATTGACAGAGACTTTTACGAAGCCATCAACAGAGGGACCTGAAAGAAATTTGGCTGTGAAGACATCTACAGAGCCACCAGACGAAGGAAGAACATCAGTAAACAAACCTGAATTAGTAACGAAAGCTCTAGTTGACGCAACGATTGAAGCCAATCGAGCTGGATCAATTCTATTTGTAACTACTTCACCATCAGTCAAAAGATAAACCTTTGAATTGATAGGAACAATATCTTGATTTTGATGATTGTATGGAACACGAGTTGTATTATAGTTTTCGGTCGTGTGCATCATAATACCGGCGGGAACTCGCCCAGATACGATAGCAGGATAGCTAACAACTCTTCCGGCAGAATCCATCTCTGGTAGATGTGCTCCGGTTGGAGAGAATGCCATTCCGCCCCGCTCCATTACCGTAGCAGCGTAACAATCCATACGACCAGCACGTTCAACCAAATGTCGTTTTAATGCCATATTACTTACTCCCCTTTTTTGTTTTTGTAGAAAATTTAAATTGTTCAATAATCTTTGCGGCGAGTAATTTTTCTTTAGCTACTGCCTTATCAGCACTATCATTACCATTAAGATTAATATCGTTAGCAGTTGACTTAGACGTATCAAGGTCAAAGCCCTCATCTTCTGTTTTTTCTTCTGTTTTAGTAATGGCATACAAATCAACAATTTTATCAAAGTGCTCATCACTTACTGAGGCAAAAGTCTTTAATACTTCCTCAGCCTTAGCTGACTCAACGTTGACAGCGGTCAGCTTAGCTAGTCGAGAAGCAATGGCCTTTTCTGACTCAAGTACCAAAATCTTAGCCTTAGCATCTTCCAGATCTTTTTCACCCTCAGCTTTTTTCTTAGCCAACATTTCCTCAAATGCCGTTTTCTTTTCGTCGCTGGACTTCTTAGCAGCTTCAGCCACCTGTGTAAGTTCAGCAACTTGTTTCTGCAAATTTTCATTTACGGCTTTAAGGTCGGTAATTTCAGCTGAGGTCTTTTCAGCTTCTGCAGCCTTATGTGCCTCAAGCTCGGCTTTAGCCTGTGCTAATTCGGCTTGTACAGCTTTCAATGCAATTTCGTTTGGATCCATTATTTTCTCCGCTAGTGAATTAATCGATTTATCTAAATTCTGAATAATTTGAGGGTTAACTTGCCCATCAGTTTTTTCACAACACACTTCGTCTATCTCCTCTAAATCATTTCTTTGATTTAATTGAGATAAACCCTCACTTATTATACTTCGGGCATTAGCAGGAGTTTCTACTAAAGCCTTACCACTAAAAGTGAAGTTTCTGAGCAAGCGATAAATTCTTGAATTATTATATTCACCGCTTCCACCATAAATTCTTAAATGCTTAGTTAAAAATGCCGTACTTTTGTTTCTAGTTACAATGGATCTTAACCCACCTTTAGTAACCATCATGTAATCAAAGTTTTTAAACAAAGACTCCATCGAAACAAACAACCTGTCATTCTCAACATCATCAACTATTTGATCAAATCTACTCTTTAGGCTTTCATCTTCCCAATAAGACCAAATAACCGAATGATCAACAATATCCTTAATATTTTGTATATCTTCCTCATCAAAGATTTGGGTTCCGTCAGAATTTAGAATTGCCGTACCAGTAATGACACCAACAATATCTTTTTCATTATGCCCAAAATTTACCTGTTTGTAAATAGGGGTGTTTCTAGCGGCCCAGATTTCTTCAGGAAGAAACCAATCATCATTCTTATTATCATCCACACTAGCTAATATAGAAGAGATATGGTATAAATCAAAATTTCTACCATCTTCAATAAAGCCAGCTATTGTTTTCTTAATAGCTAACTTATCAGCCTCTGTATCTGCAGGGGTATTATCTTTAGTCGCTAAACATTGATAAGCTATTGATGTATTTGCTGAAATTTGCTCAGCTAAACCATCTATTCTTTCTTGCTCATAAATATTCATAGGAAGAAAATACCCTTCTATTATAAATTACACGGAAATTGAAAAAAAATTAACTTTTTTCAAAAATTTTCTTAAATTAATTTTTAACTATTCTGCAAATAATAAAGAATAAGCTGCAGCTCCTGCTATTCTCCTATCTTCAATTGTGGGTTTTCTATTGAATTTTTCTATAAATCTCTCAAGAATACTATCTCTTACGGATTTTATTTCAGAGGTATCAATTAGATTAGCACAAGATTTTAGAATTGACTCTTCCGTTACGAGCGAAAATGGCAAATGATCTATAATTATACCTAATTTAATATTCTCTAAATCATCCACTTCTTCATTTGTTAAATCACGAGCATAAGCCTTTTCTTTGGATTGAACATAAGAGGGTGTAATTATATCTGAAATTTTATCTATAGACTCTTTTGCCCAGACTTGTGTCTCAATAACAGATTGGGCAGTTGTCCTCGGCCTCACAACTTTAGCTTTTCTCTTAGTCTGATCTTTAGTTCCGGTTGGCCTCCCATTGCTTTTAGGAGGGGTTTTAGGAGGGGCTTTAACTTTAAGAATCTCACTCTTCTTAGCTTCTATACCAAAAATAGTAGGATCTAACAGGCCCTCTTTTACAAGCTCACTCTCAAGATTAACCTTCCACATAGGTTGATGATAGGGTGAGGACTTCTGCGGTATCTTATTCTTATCTCTTTGTCTTGTCTCTTTCTTAAGTCTAGCTGTCTCAATATCATCTTGTAAATTAAATTCTGCCCTAATACCCTCAAGACTAATAATATCCCTATCGTATAACTCTATAAGTAATTTCTGATATTGATTCTCATCCGAAAGAATTGCATCATCAAAAATTAATTTAGCGGGCGAAGGAAATCCCATGGCCTTTTGAACCGCTTTAGCCTCATCCGTCCAAAAGTCAGTTAGCTTGTTTCTTAAGTAATTTAACTTTTCAATCAACACCTTCATAGAAATAAAGTTGTTTGTAAACCCACTATCTCCGCTACCTCCGCCCCCAGCTAATGAGGGTGGAATGCCCATACCATCATAAATCATAGACATTACGTGCTGATATTTTTCCGGCCCTAAAAACTTATGAACCTCTGTATTAGACTCCTTAAAGTCAAGTTCAGGCCCCCAAAATACATCTAAAGTACCAGCTGTAATATTATTAAGGACAACCTCTCTAACCTTTTCAAG
>JAWXBT010000196.1:0-13929 GCA_034440315.1 bacterium | reverse complement strand
TTATGAAGAGTAATAACAAAAAATTAATAGCTGGGTCCCTGGGAGTGCTAGCTTGTTTGATGAACTTGGTAACTTCTGATGCACATGCAAGACCAGGGTTAACAGGACCAAGTGTCAAAGGAACTTATGCCGCTAGGCACGATACTGATCCTTGTTTAATTCCGTCAGAAGCAATACTGCATCTCGCTGTATTAACATTTGATCTCTCTATAGCTTGGTCTCATAATGCTCCCAATACAGAGCAACTTGCGATAGAATTGGAGGATGAGGCAGCTCTATATGCCCCAGGCGGAGATTGTAATCCCACTTCTTCCGGACTTACTTCCTCCGCTATAACTCAGTCAACCGGAGGTAAATTATCTCCCTCTTTTTCTACTGAGGCTACAAGCAGCGAATCGAAGGATATGATTGAGGAAGAAAATCGACTGGAAAGAGATTTTGAAGGTAGAAATACTCCATCTGAGCCTACAATGGGAAATCCTGGTGAGGAAGGACCAACAACTAGAGATGCTCTAAATGATTTTACTCCTAAAGCTCAACTCATTGCCGGGCTCACAATAGCCGCTGTCTCTGCCATGAATCACGGAAATCCTGAAGGCCGAGCTCAAGCTGAACCTACTTTGTTAGAAGTTCGCGAAGGGCATCAGGGAAATTCTTAATACTTGCGGATGGCTGAGCTTTCTAAGTGAGAGCTCAGCCAAAATGTTAAAAAGGTGTCGTATGTCTTCAAACAAAATTAAAAAAGATACAGCAACTGAAAAAGGTATCGCATTAACCGAAGTTGCCATGATTATAGCTCTCTTAGCTGTTGCTTGTGTGCCGCAAATAGAAAATTTTAAGGTGGCACTTCAGAATTTTCAAACAGCGCAATATAATGCAAATAGAACTAATACTGAATATCCTCCTGCATTGTTGAAGGCTAGAAGAACTTCCATTGCACATACTACCAGTGTTTTGGTAGGAAACGGACACTAATAAACATTTTAATTTGATGTAAATGCGGAAGCACTACTATAATTTTAGGTTATGGCTATACAGAAAAATTATAAAAAGGAATTCGGTGGAGCTACTTTTGAATTGCCGATTGCCATGGCACTTCTTGTCTTGTTAGCAATAGGTGGTGCCGACTTAGTAACGATAGCTAGATATTCTTCCGTAGCACAATGGTTAGCAATTACAGCTGCTCGGGTAGGATCGGTAAGTAGTCCAGCAGATGGATCTACCACTCCACTAAATCCAAGCGATCTTAAGATTCCCATAGCTTCAGCCAATGCATATTTACCTGCGTATGTAGCCTCGGTATCAGGATGTTCATTAACGCCTCGTCATTTAAAAACAATTAATCTAGTTCTTGGTGAGGCAAGAAGAATTCTTCAGAATAAAGCTGCAACAGCTTCTAATTGGATCTCTTCAGGGGATGTTTCTAATCCACCTGAAAAAGGGGAGTTTATTGTTGTACCTGTTAATTGCGGCAATACTACAGCTGATATTTCTTATACAGAATGGAAGGTCTGCATAAATGTTCCAACGCTCTTTTACTCAGTTTATACTTGCCAAAAAGCTGCCTCAGAAGTTTCAGGAGTGTAGAGAAATTTAGGATTGAAGCTGGCCAGCAAGTATACTTTTCCATATACTGATCCGGGGATTAATTATTTTATTCATATGTCACGGAAGAATGATTTTTCAAAGGATTCTGGAATAGCTTTTTTAGAGCTATCGTTGTCAATTCTTCTTCTTTTATCTTTAATTGGCGGCGTCTGGGCGCTTCATAGTCTCGGCGACATGAAAAAAAATATTGCTGGTGCAATTTATAGAGCATTTAATACCTCTACGATTCAACCATTTACAACAGATGCATTGGGAAATTTGGTTAAATGGGATGCCGGTAATGTAGCTGTAAATGTAATTACTCCAATTAAAGATAATATAAAGCAAAGTTTGCAAGCAGGCTCCTCCTTATTTCAGCTTTCTAGCTGGGCCTCTCTTCCTTCTTCAATATACCCATGTCAACTTTCAATTGCATATCTTGATATCGATACAACCAATTCCGGCGAAAATGAGCGAGGCAAAGTAGTAAACATTGGAGCGATCACGATTGTACCTCCATTGTCATCCGGAACACCTTTAGCCACAGCTATGCTGAGTACTGCTAATGCTTACGCAGCAGATATGTTGGGAAAGAAAATAAACTCTGAAGAAACACGAGTCTTAATGGATCCAGATACACTTCCACAGTTTGCTCTACTGGGGAGTCAACCCCCAGTTCCACAATCATATTACTTTCAGTGGGCTCCTTTTTTTGTATGGGGATGTGATGGGGATGTTGGTATGATTTTTAATATGATTCCCTTTAAAAATTTTAGTTGGACCGGCGTATTTGTGCCAAAGAGATAGAGTGATTAAATTGTCATGTTGAATTGGAATTTGAAAAAGAAGAGTAAAGATCAAAAAGGCTTTGTCCTTATATTTGTATCTTTCTTGGTTTTGATATTCCTAGTTTGGGGAATGCTTGTAATCAAAACAGAGCAGAATTATTCATTTAGAGCGGATTTAAATGTTGAGCTGTTATCAACTTTTAATGCAGCTTCAAATGCTGGACCGCAATCCGAGCGAATGTTTGAAGTTGCATGTTATCAGTTAGGCCGTACTTTTAGTATGGTACCTGCTGCGGGAACAGATGTTGATAATTGTGATAGCACAGGCTTTACTCCATCTTCTGCTGGAGTGCCGGTTATAAAAAATTATACAAATGTTTCTTTTTTAGATGGGTCAGTTAAATGCAATAACATAAAATTTAAATTTGATCCTGGATTTATTAATCAAACAACTTTGCGTCAAAAAGAATTTTGTATTGATCTTTCAGGTTGTGAAACCCAGTCAAATTTTCTTATACCTTTAGTTTCTTCTGAGCCGTATCTATTTGGAGCTTCCGGATGTACGGGATTAAAGCCGGCAGCTGTTATGGTGTTGGTTGATAATTCTAGAAAAATGTTTCGTAATTATCAGGGGCCAAATGGCTTTGATATGCCGCCACCAGTATTTCTTCATAGCTCTTCGGGGTATGTTAGCGAACCTACCTCTGACTTTACTTCGACACATGAAGCCTCGATGGTTTTAAATTCTTTGCCGATGGTTTTTGATTCGCCCTTACCTGCATACCCTCCAAGGTTTACTCAATCACCTAAACAACCATACAGTTATCCATTCTCAACGAAGGAGTATACTTTAAGTGGAGCTATCCCTAATCAATATGCGGGTTCTGGTCAGTCACTTCCTCCTAATGTGGAACGACCTGCATTTTTTGGATCTATGCCTAATGTTGTTCCGCAGACAGCCACAGCTCCGACGTCGACCGGTGTTCGGGCATCTCCAACAATTACAAACGATCCAGATCCAATTCAATATATGTCTTTAATGACAGGAGGCAGGTCAACTGAGCAATGGGCCACTAGTGGAAATACTGCATTACCTGATATGAATTTTCCATGGCGACATGGTGTCATGACCATGAATGAACTTGCCAATAGATGTTTTAATCAACGAAAACTTTGGACTAATCGCATAGCACAGCAAACAATGTACATGCTTGAATGGTATGGTATTCCGTTTGGGGCTGCTATGTATTCAAATTGGATTCAAGGATTAATGCCTTATATTCCGTATTCCCATCGGTACCATCCAAGTTGGCCTATTGCTGATCGTGCAAGTACTTTAGATATTCCCGTTTTAGGTCCGGATGAAAATGATTTGATAGCCTTACCTGGAGGCAATCCGCAATATTTTGAAAAACAATTTGGGAATTTTGGTAACCTTGCAACTGTGCCTGGCGGTCTTTTAGATAAGGCAACTAATTTTAGATTAGTGTTTCAACCAAATACTCTCTGCGCTAGAGAGATGGGGCATGAAATTGTACCTGGTGCACTAGTAGGTGGACCAATTGTGAACGCACCTCATGTTTTTACTGCCCAAGCTGATCCTTATGATTTTACGCGTACAGTGACTGCAAATAATACAGTATGTGCTGATACTGCCGCACACACTGTTCCAACCATTGAGGCAGTGCCCAATTATAGTTTTATATTTAGAAGTGAGCTAGATGGAGTCACTGATGATAGTCCACCACCTTCAGCACCTTCAGCTACTATCTTTGATGCAGGAGACTGTTACGGTGATGAAGCTCTAGGAAATTCAGATACGCTTGAAGGTTTTCTTCCTCGCAGTTATTGCGGAAGTCAACAAAAATTTGGGATGCCAGGATGGATGAGAAGAGATGCAGGGGATATTACTCCTTCATTACAAAGAAACATTGATAATGTTCTCTTGCCGAGTCCGCCTGCTGTTATAGGAAACCCATATAGAATTTGCCCAAATCCTGTTGAAATGGAGACTACTCTTAGTTCAATGAATGTTGCTGTTGCAATGTCTAGTATAGGCGCTGGTGGTTTCAAAAAATCAGGTTGGCCTATGAATATTGGAACTGCACCTAGTGGGGATTTAGGTGGATCCTTTGAAAGACAGAGATATTTTACTCCAGTTAATAGTTGGGGAGCCGCTTCCCCAACTAGAGTTTATCCGGAGCATGAACCAACAAGTGACGATTTTACTCCTGGGGCAATTCTTAATAGTTATAATATTTTAACTGATCCAAGCTGGATCCCTGATCCAAGTATATTAAGACGCATTGTGATTCTTTTTAGTAATGGATCTTCAAATTTGAGTGTAAGGCAGGCGTTACAGGGACAAATGCATTCGGCTTGGTTTCAAGCCGATCCGCCCCCAAGTGTGCTTCCTACGGGAACTGATGTAAATGTCACTCCATTTACCACAGCTATAAAAGAATCTTTACAATTAATACATAAGATGGCGGAGGAGGGATTTATTGTAATAGTTGTTACTTTACAAGATCCAACAGCAGATGCACAAGTGTCCCAAGTTCAACAATTCTTTAGTTACGGTCTTAGGCCCCCAATTGGAAAAGCACCGCCAAGTAATACTTCATATGCATATGCCTTGTGCCGTCCATGTGGCGTTATGAGTATTTCTGATGGAAATCCTTTGGCAGGGGAACCCACGGTTGATGACCCTGCGAATGCCTGTTTCTGTCACACAAAAAATACAGCAAAAAATGTTCATGAGATCAAAGTTACAAGAGCTTTAAACGAAACATGGCCACAATATCAAACTCGTATGTTTAGAAGAGTAGCCATTGATATCAATAGAATCCTTAACGAGTTTACCCAGACAAAATAGGAGCGGGGCTACTTTTTCCTGACTTTCACTCCCAAGAGAAATAACGATGTTTTAGATCTAGTTTTTTATACCCTCTACCAATAGCCTAACTTTCATTATAGATAATCACATACGTTAACACGCAGGACTTATTAAATAAGTATTTCCCCGTTTTGATTTTCTCTAAGAATACAAGTATCTTGCGCGCGTAATCTGTTTTTATTTTGCATTTTTTTGTTTCGTACTTGAGGCCGTCGAGTTAGATGAAAAATTTATTATGTTTTCTAGCGTTTACGTTAGTGGTGATTTCTCCTTTGATTGCCACCGCACAATCTGATCCTAAAAATTTAGATGTCAGAGCTGGAGTTTGGAAGGATGGCCAAGCCGCACCTTGGGACTTGAATATCATTGATCATTATAGGTTATTTGGATTTCCCGAGAGAGCCCGTGGATATAGTCCTGAGCAACCAATAAAATTTAGTCATAAGTTACATGCCGGCGATTTAAAGATGGAGTGTCAGTTTTGTCACTGGACTGTCACGAAGAGTCCTTTCGCTGCAATTCCTGAAGCGGAGATTTGCATGGGCTGTCACGCCGCACTTATTCCTAAACAATCCCCTGAAGTTGATAAATTAAAAAAATACTACACAGACAATCAGCCGATCCCTTGGGAAAAAGTTCATGTAATGCCGGACCATGTTAAGTTCAATCACAAGCGTCACGTGAAAGCCGGTGTCACTTGTCAGGAATGTCACGGACAAGTTCCTCAGATGGAGGTAGTTGAGCGTGCTTCTTCAATGAAGATGGGATGGTGTATTGATTGCCACAGAAATAGAGGCGCCAGTATTGATTGCTCTACGTGCCACAAATAGAAATTACAAATTGGAATTGATCGTAAGTAAATTTTAGTCTTGGTTGCGGATCTAAAAATGGAAGTGAAAAACGAATCAAATACAGTAGAAACGAAGGAAGAAGGAAACACTGGAGTTTCACGAAGAAGTTTCCTAAAGATTTTGGGACAGACTTCGGCTGTTGTTGGTGCTGCTGGATGTGGCAAAAGTTCGGCCCAGAAAATTTTGCCGTATGTAAAGGCTCAAGACGATCAAATTAAAGGTGTCTCAGTTTGGTATAATACTACCTGTACAGAGTGCGATGCCGGCTGTGGAATTCAAGTTAGAACTCGGGAAGGTCGTGCAGTAAAGATTGATGGAAATCATAATAATCCGATTAATCGTGGTGGTGTTTGTGCTATCGGACATTCTGCTCTTCAAAATATGTACGATCCTGATCGCGTGCGTCAGCCTGTTGTTTCTAAGCCTGGCAAAGTAGGAGAGTTTCAGCCAGTGGCCTGGGCAGAGGGAATTCAAAAACTTGTTACTAGATTAAAACCAAAATCTGGCAAGGTTGCGTATTTGGGCAATTCTAAATCAGGAGCGATGGCTTCATTAATCTCTGATTTTTGTAGTGGCCTAAGAATTGAAAAATTTAAATATAACTCAGTCAGCACTTCTGCTGAAAGCAAGGCTTGCGAGCTTGTCTACGGCGTGAAAGGAATTCCTACATATGATCTAGAAAAAGCCGATGTTATTTTAAATTTTGGTGCTGACTATTTAGAGACTTGGGTTTCACCATGTGAGCTTGCTCGTGGATGGGCTGACTCAAGAAGAAAGGAGCATCCAGCCAGAGTAATTCACGTTGAGCCGAGACTTTCCTTAACTGGTGCTAGTGCCGATTCTTGGTTGATGGCCAATCCTGGCACTGAGGTTCAGTTAGCCTTAGCACTTTTGAAACTTCTTATTGAGCGTGGCAAAGGATCGGGAGTTAGCGTTGAGGTTGTAGCAAAGATTCAAAATCTTACTAAAGATTTAACTCTTGATAAGGTGGCAGCTGAGACTGGAATTGCAAAAGATAAAATCCTTTTAGCTGCTGATAGTCTATATAACGCCAAAGCCTCTGCCGTTTTAGCTGGTGGTGCTTCTGCTACAACTGCAACTCCACTTCCGTTGTTGGTGGCAGCTAACCTTCTAAATATTATTCTAGGTAATGTTGGAACTACAATTAATTTAGCTTCCACGAAGCGTGAAAGTGATGGGGATCTTGATGATGTAAAGAAGCTCATCACCATGATGAAAAAAGGCCAAATTGAAACATTGATCGTTGATGGATCCAATCCAGTTTTCAATTTACCTCCAAGTTTTGAATTTGAATACGGAATTAAGAAAGTACAGATGTTAGTAAGTCTTTCATCTCAAATTGATGAAACTACTCATTATGCACATTTGATTTTACCGACAAATACCGGATTAGAGAGTTGGGGAGATGTAGAACCAACGACTGGAGTTTATGGTCTTATCCAGCCAGTAATGAAGCCAGTTTTTGATACGAAATCTTATGGTGATCTCTTAATTGAAATTGCTCGCGCGGCAGGAAGTCAGGGAGTTGCTCGTGCTCAAACTGATTTCTTGGGATTCTTAAAGGAAAGATGGCAGGGGATCCATGTTAACTCAGGTTCTACAAAGAACTTTCAGGATTTCTGGCTTGAAAGTGTTGAGGCCGGTGGATATTTTGCTAATAGATCGGCTGCTCAACAACTTGATGCCGAAAGAGTTACGGTTCGTGTACAGGACGCTGCTTTCTCGATGAAATTTGTTAATGCAAAATTTGGAGATGATAAGAGTTCCGCAGAGGATAACTTGTATCTTTTGCCTTATCCATCAGTTAGAAGTTTTGATGGTCGATCTGCAAATAGACCTTGGCTAAACGAAATTCCAGATCCTATGAGTCAGATCTCTTGGGATTCCTGGGTAGAGATTCATCCAGATACAGCTAAAAAACACGGCATAGTTAAAGATGATCTCGTAACAATAAGAAATCACTGGGGCGAGATAAATGTTGGAGTTGTATTAACTCCATATATACATCCGAATGTAGTTGCATGTCCTGTTGGATTTGGACACACCACTTACGGTCGTTTTGCTCAGGGTAATGGTGGCAATGTAATGCATCTTCTTTCTCCAACTACCACTACTGGCGTGGGATCTGTTGCTTTGTTTTCAACTAAAGTTAGGATTCGTCGGGGTCGAGGAACAGTGGAGCTTGCCAATATGCAAGGAAGCGATTCTCAGATGGATCGTGAGCTAGCAAGAGTTTCCTATGTTGGTGGTGCCGCCGCAGTTTCAGATCATGCTCATGCAGAAGATCATGGCCATAATAATCATCATGAACCCAAGCAGATGTATGTTCAAAGGGAGCATCCAGTTTATAAATGGGGAATGGCAGTTGACTTAGCTGCCTGTACCGGATGTTCAGCTTGTGTTGTGGCATGTTACTCCGAAAATAATATTCCAACAGTTGGTCGCAAAGTTGTTTCTCAAGGTCGTGAGATGTCATGGCTCAGAATTGAGAGATATTACGATACTAAAAATCATGAAAATGGAGCAGAGGAGCTACATGTTTCATTCTTACCAATGATGTGTCAGCAGTGTGGTAATGCCCCTTGCGAACCGGTTTGTCCAACCTATGCTACTTATCATAGCGAAGAGGGGCTTAACGTAATGGTCTACAACAGATGTGTTGGAACTCGTTATTGCTCAAATAACTGTTCTTACAAAGTACGTCGTTTTAATTGGATCGAGGTTAATTTCCCCGAGCCAATGAATTGGCAACTTAATCCAGATGTAACTCCACGTAGTGTTGGTGTTATGGAGAAGTGTACTTTCTGTATTCAGAGAATTGTTGAAGCAAAAGATAATGCAAAGGATCTGGGTCGCTTGGTAGAGGATGGGGAAATTAAACCTGCCTGTGTACAAAGCTGTCCAACTCAAGCCTTAACTTTTGGGAATTTGAAAGATCCAAAGAGTAAGGTCAGTATGTTGAGTCATGATCCTCGTGCCTATAAGGTGCTTGATCACCATCTCAATACACAACCTGCTGTAAGTTATTTAGAAGATATCAAGTATAGGGAAGTCTAGACGATGGCTAAGCAATGTTGTGAGTCTAAAAATCACGAAGAACCTACTGTAGATTACGCTAGGGTTACGGAACTTGTTAATAATATGCTAAAGCCTCCTGGAGCTGGATGGTATGCATTATTTTTTACATGTGTAGTTGCCGTAATTTGGGGTGGATCGTGTTTTGCAAAACAGATCATGGAAGGTCTTCACGTTGCAGGTATTAACCATCCGATTGGTTGGGGTGTCTATATTACTAACTTCGTGTTTTGGGTTGGTATTGCTCACTCGGGAACTTTAATTTCCGCTGTTCTCTTCCTATTTAGAGCCAAATTTAGAATGCCGATTTATCGACTTGCCGAAGCTATGACTGTTTTTGCTGTTTTAACTGCTGGGCTTTTTCCATTGATTCACGTCGGTCGTCCTTGGTTTGCATATTGGCTCCTGCCTTATCCAAACGAAAGAGCTTTGTGGCCGAATTTTAGATCGCCACTTCTTTGGGACGTATTTGCGGTCTCTACATATTTAACTGTTTCAACAACTTTTTTTATTGTTGGCTTGATTCCTGACATTGCCTCCGTACGAGATAAAGCGAAAAGTTCATTTAGAAAAATGCTTTATACTGTGACTTCTCTAGGCTGGACTGGAAGTAATAGTCAATGGAAGCACTACATGTCTGCATATCTTTTCTTTGCAGGACTTGCTACTCCACTTGTAGTTTCAGTTCATAGCGTTGTGTCTTGGGACTTTGCTGTTGGCTTAGTACCTGGTTGGCACGCAACGATCTTTCCTCCGTACTTCGTTGCTGGTGCGATTTTCTCAGGCGTTGGCATGGTTCTCACTTTAATTATTCCGTTAAGAAAAGTTTTTCATCTTGAGGAAATTATTACGCCATTTCATTTTGAAGGAATGGTTAAGTTAATTCTCCTAACTAGTGGAATTGTAAGTTACGCATATGCCACTGAGTTTTATGTAGCTTGGTTTAGTAATAATTTATTTGAAAGATTCCAATTTTGGTTCCGTCCTTTCGGTGATTTTAAATTAGCTTTTTGGGGAATGTTTACATGTAACTGTATAATTCCTCTTACTCTTTGGTTTAAAAAACTACGATCTAATATTGCTTACTTATTTATAGTTTCTATTTTTATAAATATTGGCATGTGGCTTGAACGCTTTAATATTATTTTTACATCTCTTGCTAGAGAATTTATTCCCGCAGCATGGGGTGGATATAACTTTTCCTGGGTTGAGGTTGGTATAACTGTTGGAGCTTTTGGATGGTTCGGCATGTACATGTGTCTGTTCATCAAGTTCTTTCCCGCCGTTTCTATTACAGAGATTAAGGAATTGTTACCTCCACCAGTAAGAAAGAAATTGCCTGTAGGGCATTAGTTTTGGTTCTGCTCCGCCCGACCTATGGCCGGTGCTACGCAGAAATTTGGGTTAGTTAGTTTAGAGAGCTTTGTTGAATTTCGGAGTTTGAAGATGAGGGGAAATAAAATAGTCGTTGGTGTTTATCCGTATATGGATGATCTTCTTAAGACTGTAGAAAAGGTCAAGGAGAAGGGACTTGATTACAGGGTGTATTCGCCAACGGCTCGACAGGAGATTGAGGATGCTACCATGCCAGAAAAAAGTCCTGTAAGACGATTTACTTTAATTGGTGGCATTACTGGTTGTATCTGTGGCTGGTCATTAGCAATCCTTTGCTCATTAGATTGGCCTATGAGAGTTAGCTCTAAAGATATTGTTTCTATTCCAGGCTTCTTTGTTATTGGTTATGAGTTAACAATTTTGTTTGCTGCCTTGGCCACATTTCTTGGCTTACTTCATTATTGTCGCATACCAGATCTTTTTAGAAAGATTGGATACGATCCTAGATTTTCAGATAACAAATTTGGAATTGCTGTTGGTGTTGAGCATGCTGAATTAGATCAGGTCAGAAAGACTCTGCTCGATTCAGGTGCTGAGGATGTGGATGTGCGAGATGGTCTTTGAGATCATCCACTTGTAGTTAGGAATGGAGTTATTAATGAAAAGTATTTCTGGTTATTTATTTGTATTGCTAGCGGTGCTCACGGCTAATTTTGCCCTAGCTCTTCCCTTTAATGATGACATGGCGAATACTTCAGCTCTTAGGACTGGATCGATTGTAAGAACAAAGCCTCCCGAAACTGTTCCTGTGGGATCTTTGAAGAGAAGAGTTGAATCAAAGGAAGCTGCTTTACTTCTAACGAACCCCAACGGTAATAAAGATCCATTGGCAATAAGTAATGGCGATCGACTTTTTGCTTCTAATTGCTCTCCATGTCATGGAAGGTTTAATGATATTGGAGTTGATGCTGGACTCGTTGCACAAAAATCAATCATGGCTGGTCCAGATTTAGGTTCAGATTATTATGCCGAAAAACCTGATGGTTTATTTTATGGCACAATACACTTTGGTGGCATGGCAGTTATGCCACGAGTTGGATTTAAATTATCACCGAGTGAGACTTGGGATATCGTTTCTTATATAAGATCAGTTCAAACTAGCAGAAAGAAGTAAGGGAATTATGTCGCATATAGATCCATTAAATATCGATCCAGTGAAAGTTGCAAAAGCTGGACCGATTAAATTCAGTGCAAAACTTACTTCAGTTTTTTATGCCTTTCTGTATCTGGGCGTAGGCATGTTGGGATATGGGCTTTTAATGTATCCGCATAATCTTCTTTGGGGAGCCTTCTATACCAATGTGGTTTATTGGATGGGGATCTCCGTTGGTGCGGTAATGATTTCAGTAATTTTTCAAGTTGTGCATGCTAAGTGGGCTCCAGCCGTAAGAAGAATTGCAGAAGCTCATGTTAGTTTTCTGCCATTTGCCTGGTTACTCTTGATGGCAACATACTGGGGAAGAGAGTCATTATTTTTCTGGGGCAGGGCTCCAATGCCGGGTCGTGAAATGTGGATGACTCCTGAGTTTGTTTATCTAAGAAATGGTTTACTTCTTGGGCTTTTATTCTTTCTTCTTGCCAAATTTGTTAGAAACTCTTTACGCCGAGATGTTGGTTTAGCAAAAGAACTTGCTGGAGAATCTTCAGTTTGGGGAGATGATACCTATGGCAGACTTTTAGCAGGATGGCAGGGATCTGAGGAAGAATCTTGTCGTATTGAAAGCAGAATGGTTGTCATGGGTCCAATTCTAATTGCTTTATATGCTGTTATTTACTCGCTATTTGCTTTTGAAATGATCATGGGAATGGATCCGATCTTCTTTTCAAATATGTTAGGCGGCTTTGTTTTTATCGGAAATATCTTCGGTGGTTGGGCGATCATTTCTCTTTGGACAATCTATATAAAAGAAAAAGATGCCAATTTTTCTGAAATGGCAGGAAAGCAACAACTTCATGATTTAGGCAAACTTACTCAAGGATTCGGTATTCTCTGGGCATATCTTTTCTTTTCTCAGTTTTTGCCAATTTGGTACGGCAACCTACCAGAAGAAACTCAGTGGATGATTTTAAGAACTAGGGAGCTTCCTTGGAAAACTCTTAGCTATGCTTCTTTAGGTATGTGTTTCGTAGTGCCTTTTCTTGTTCTTTTAAGTAGGGATGTTAAACGCACCACTGCCACTTTTGGCTTTATGTGTTGCGTGATTCTCTTTGGTCTATGGATTGAAAGATACATATTAATCATGCCAAACATTAGCCCAGGTGTAGTACCTTTCGGAGTTTTGGAAATTTCATTCTTCTTAGGATTCCTTGGTGCCTATGGTCTATGCATTAAGTACTTTATGGAAAAATATCCATCAGTAGCGATTTCAGATCCTGCTGTGGCAATGCACTAAAAATAGGGACGGAGCCCAATTATAAAGAATTAAGAAAAAGTTACTTACGTGCCGACAGTGAATTTTCTAAGATTAAGGTTGGGGCACCTGCAAATCGTTACTATTCATTAAGTAATCCTTCTAAACTTTCCAGAACATTTAATTTTTCAGCCCAATCTCTGAGATAGTTAAGATCAAGAAAACTTTTATTTAGATTTAACACTCCAATAATATCATTGATTTGACGATCAGAGGATGATTTTTGAAGCCAAACAAGTTTTGCTAGAACGATATCTTCTGCAGTAGCAATCTTAAAAGCACACGAAGCTGATGGCGGTTTCACACTGATAGCGCGACCAAGTTGCATCTGATGAAATTCAGTATGGGCAGGAAAAAGATCAATTTTCAAAGCTGTCGCTTCATGAAAAATATTATAAGCTTTTTTATTTAGATGGTGCTTGACCAAAGCTTCTTCATCTATGATAAATTTTCTCGATAATTCTTTTAATAAAAGTGGAAATTGATTCAATGGTTTTTCTACCAGCACATCAACGTCATTAGTAGTTCTAAAAATACCATTTAGGCTACTACTTACCGAGCCACCAATTAGATATTTTAGTTTGTGATTATCAAAACACTCAGTGAGATCGCAGATTGCACCACAAATATCATTAAACACTGTTTTTTTCTTGCGAATAGAAATTGTACATTATTTTTTTGAATTCTTTGGTAACTTCAGAATCTATCATAGAGGGATTTCTCATCTTTATTCCTGTCCATTGCATTTCACGTGCAAAATTCCAAAGCGAAAAGAATCTCGTAGCCCTTTCATCAATAGATAATTTGCTAAGCATAGAAATTACTTCGGAGGAAGCATGAGGAGGAGTGTCTTCTTCTTTGGAATTATCAAAAGTAAAACTCATAAAGTTTATTATACAATATAT
>JAWXBT010000195.1:0-6434 GCA_034440315.1 bacterium | reverse complement strand
CTTATGAATCGTGTAATGTCGCTTATTCCAAAACAGGATTGGCTTACCAGGCCAAAACACAGTAAAATTTTCATGAAAGGGCATTATCTTCCTTATCCTCCTTCTCCTTTTTCACTTATTAACGTATTCGGCCCATTTAAATTTGCATTGATGGTGCTTGATTACGCTTGGGCTCGCGCCAAATGCCTTTTAGGAACTTCGGATGATAAAACCTTCGAAGACGACGTAGTACATCGTGTAGGCGGGGGACTTTATAAAGCTCTCTTTAAGCCTATCGCTGTTAAACTTTGGGGAGATCCTAAGGACTTAGATGTCAAACTCTCTAAAGGTAGAGTTCAGACCCCTTCGTTGAAAGAAATTCTTTCGAAAATTCTAAAAGTGCAGAAAAAAAGTGAATTTGAAGCGTTGGAATTTCTGTATCCGAAAGGCGGGCTACAAAGACTTTGGAATTCAATTAGTAATAAGGCCTCAAAAAGCGGTCAATTTCTTTTGAATACCGAAATTACAACTATAAAAGTTGAAGACGGTTATGTAAAAGAGATCGTTGCATTAGATAGAATTTCAGGAATTTCTAAGTCTTTTTCTGTATCTCCCGATGATATGATATTTTCATCGTTGCCTCTGGGCAGTCTTGTTAAGCTAATGGATCAGAATTTATCCCAGTCTACCAAACAGACAATCAAAGAGGTCGTAAATCTAAATGATCTGATCTTAGTTTTTCTAAAAATAAACAAACCTGAGTTGATAAAGGAATCCTGGGTTTTTATTCCCGATCCGGACATCGCTTTTCACAGATTGAGTGAACAAAAAGCCTTCGATCCAAGCATGACTGCTGATGGAAGTATTGTTTGTTGCGAAATCATGAGTAGTAAGATCCGGCCGATGGGAGAAAAAACTGATAAGGAACTTATAGAGCTTAGCCTTAAAGGGATAAGTGATATGAAGATCTCAGACTTCTCAGTTATCGATTCAAAAGTCATCAGACTTCCTAAGAGTTATCCGGTTTTCCGTCCTAATTTCGAACCGGGTCTACGTTCTGTCCTTCAAGAGTTAGATCTTATTAAGAATTTTAAAACCATTGGTAGACAAGGTGCTTTCAACTACATTGGAACCTTGGATGCTATGGATATTGGCTATGGCGCTGCTCAATGGTGTCAGAGACATAATGAGGAAAAGGAATCGGCTCTATGGCAACAAGAAAGAGCAAGAACTAGCTTCTATCCCGTGTTAGACTGAGTCTTAATGAAATATTGTCTGATTTCACCCCGACTAGCAGTGCAAAAAGCAGACTTTCTGGGATCTGGTGTTCCCTATTGGCCTCTTGAGTTGGCGACAACTTCTGCTTTCCTCGAAAAACGAGGAGATACAGTTGAGGTTTTTGATTTATTCGGTCTAGGCACCACAGTTCTTGAAGATAATGGAGACCACTATCTTCAAGGTCTCTCGATTAAAAAATTTCTCTCTGGGGATCGAATTAATAAATGTGATCGCGTAATTATTTTTGCGATCTCATACATGTCTCATTTAGAGACCCTCAGTATCGTAAAAGAGCTAAAAGCGCTTTGGCCTAGTAAGCCAGTAATTATTTTGGAAAATTCACAAGCTGTAACAGCTTATTCATTATCTCATATATCTAAAGATTTTTTTGATGCCGGTGCTGATTTTCTGGTGTGTGGCGAGCCTTATTGGAATTGGGAAGAGATAGAGAGTTTTATTAACAGTCCCGCTTCTAACAAGACTGCGGAAAATGTTTTGTGGAAGGGAGATCCTGCGAAAATAATTACTCGAAAATTTGCAAAAATTCCGTCCTACCTTCCGCCCGCTTGGGAGCATTTCCCTATTAAAAATTATTGGGCTCTACCCTATTCCCATGGACCGAAACGATTTAAAAACTTCTTGCCAATCTTTACTTCTCGAGGATGCCCCTACCCCTGTGACTTTTGTGTAGTACCGGCCACTAACAATAAGCGCTGGCGCGGTAGAACCGCTGAAGAAGTTGTTTCAGAGATGCTATATCTCAGAGATAAATTCAAAGTGCATTATTTTCAAGTCGAGGATCTTAACCCTACGGTTCAATCCGAGCGTTGGGACGATATCTGCAAACTCTTGATTGAAAAGAAAGCTAAGGTGAAGTTTGGTTTTGTAAGTGGTACCAAAGCCGAAACTGTTCACATTGATCAAGTCAAATTACTTTCTCAAGCAGGATGCAGTTATATATCTATTAGTCCTGAATCCGGCAGTGCTTCAGTTATGAAAGCCGTTGGAAAACCTTTTAACTATGAACACGGTCTTAAATTAGTTGCAGAGTGTCACAAACACGGCATCTATACTCAAGCTTGTTTTATAGCCGGGCATCCCTCGGAATCTGAGGCAGACCACCTCCTTTCCTGCCAATATTTAAAGGCTATGATGAGATCGGGTTTAGACGAGGTGGCAGTTTTCGTAGTTTCCTCGCTTGCCGGCAGTAAGATCTATCAAAATCAATCTTTTCAGATGAATAGCAAAAACACCTTGCCCAGTTTTAGCCCAAAAGGCCGCGAGAACTGGCAATTACTTTCTACTCGCAGACAAGAGTTGATTAGGATCTTTTTTATTGAGAAGATTCGTCGCGGAACTAGAATCTGGTCTCAAGGAATCAGAGCTGTATTGGGAATACCTAGAACTAAGATGGAAAATTTACCAAGGAGAGTGTTGTTTATTTACTGGTTACTTATCAAACGTTGGCTGATGGCCAAAAAAGCAAGTTAGCTAATATGTCAGTATTAAATGCAGCTCAAATAAACCAAAAGACAGACCTACAAAAAAAGGTCTTACTGATTCTTCCTTGCTTTAATGAACAGGAAAACATTGGCGGTCTTTTGTCTGAAATACAAGCGCTTAATCGATCAGATTACACTACTTTAGTGATTGATGATGGCTCAAGTGATAGAACTTTCGAGATAGCTTTGTCTCAATCCATTTGCCTGCAGCATCCTTGCAATCTAGGGATTGGTGGCGCGGTGCAGAGCGGTATTAAATATGCTTACGCGAAAGGGTTTGATTTCTGTGTTCAAGTTGATGGCGATGCCCAACATCCACCTCAACAGATTGAGATCTTACTAAAAGAGTATGAGCGAGAACCTTCCAATCTTATAATCGGGTCCAGATTTTTAAGAAGAGATAGCTTCATCTCAACATTTACAAGACGGATTGGGATACACTTAATTAGCACCACTATTAAGTTTTTATTCAGAAAAGAAATTACCGATCCTACTAGTGGGCTACGCCTAATGGATCGTAAGGCAATGGCACTTTTTAGCAAAAATTATCCGGCGGATTTTCCTGAACCCCTTTCGAATGCTTTAGCTATTGAGCGAGGGCTTACCCTTCGGGAAGTTCCTGTAGCCATGCGAGTAAGGGAAGCGGGAGTCAGCTCTTTAGCTGGGATAAAATCAATTAAGTATATGGTTAGGGTAATCGGATATTTATTTTTACTTAGAGTGTCACGTCATTTATAGGAGAAAACCATGATACGACATTCACCTTCCACAATAACGATATTTTTTCTGATTATTTTTCTAGTGATCTACATTGGATGGCTACTACGCAACACTATCAAAAACAAAATCGATCTATATGACTTGCTACTGCTCAGCACGGTAGCGATTGTTCCGACCGGATTTGTCTTATTTTCCGACATCGCATACAAAATTTCCGATCTCTTGGGCGTTACCTTTCCCTTCGTCTTACTTTTCGGCCTTCTTTTCCTATTAGTTTTTGTAAGTCTCTACAGATTGGTAAAGCGAGTTAACATGCTCTCTCGAAACAATGTCACCCTGATTCAAGAAATCTCTTTTCTCAAACATGAATTAGATAGCCGCGCAAAGTGCGATAATTAAATCTTAAAAAGCATCAAAGTCGAGCGCTTCGAAATGCACATCCGAATACTTTAGGGCTACGTCTTTCCCGTTAATAGAACGAAAAATATAGTTAAGTGGCGATGGACGAAATTTGTGAGGGATCGCCCAACTAATCCCACTACTCAACTGAAATCCTGAGCTAGCGCCTATAAAAAGATAAGGACTGCGTATGCCTGTGGCTTTTTCCAGAGCCTGCACAGAAAAATTCTCATTAATTTTTTTTAAGAGAGCAGTTGTGCCCTTGAACCGATTTTTCTTAATTATAAAGTCTCCACGTTTAGTAGATAGCAGTTCGTAACTATGTGCCGGATTTTTTAAACGCCAATCCAGTTCACTTTGGGAATAATGTCGAGCAATGCGAGGAGCGGCTTCAATACATGTTGGTGGTAAAATAAGTATTCTCGCTTCTAAGGCCCCTACAAGAGCAAACTTTAACTTTTTGATAAATCCATGGGTGCTATTCTGATTTGCAACCCCATATACGAATTCATAACCGAGGCTTGCCCCGAAGGTGTATGTTTCCTCTGCTAGTGCCACAAATAACCCTTTACCCTGATGCTCGGGATGGGTAGCTGTATTTAAAGATAACAATCCCTTTACGATTTTATTATCAAATTGGCAGTGTACAGGTACCGTTACGTAATGGGCTGCCAGCTGACCTGATGGCCCAAAAGCATTGAATCCGACAGCCTTGCCCACTGGATTTTCCAGGTAAAGCCATTTAAGGTATTCAGCACTAAATGTTTCTGACTCTTTGAATGTCGAACAAAGTAACGTTAAGATGTCAGACATCTCTTTATCAGAGAAACTTAGAGCTTTTAATGTATAACCATTAAACTCTTTCATGAGGTCCTGATCAATTGATGTTTTGAATAGTCAGATTACTCCAAGATATATGACGGTACAAGTACCACACACTTTTAGTATAGATGTCGAAGACTGGTTCCAAGTTTTTTATGGTGAATCCATTATTGATAGGGCCTCTTGGCCAAAGCTTGAGTCAAAAATTGCTCATATGGTGGATAGCTGTCTCTCTATTTTAGAGGAGACCAATACTAAAACCACTTTTTTCTTTGTGGGATGGATCTCAGAATTTCATCCCGAGCTAGTTAGAAAAGTAGAGAGGGCTGGACATGAAATTGCATGCCACAGTTACTGGCATAAACAAGTATTTAAGCAGACGCCTACCGAATTTAAAGAAGATACTTTAAGAGCAAAAAAAGTTATAGAAGATACCATCGGTCGAGGTGTTGCCGGATATAGGGCTCCCGGATATTCAATATTAAAAAGCACTCCATGGGCAATTGATATAATTGAAGAAGCGGAATTTATATATGATAGCTCTCTCCTCTTTTTAAACCCAGCTCAACCCAAACTCATTAAGAATAATTTGATCGAGATTCCTCCCAATTCACTCTCTTTTGGAGATAGATTCCTCCCGGTTAACGGCGGCTTTGTTTTCCGTTCCCTACCTTATTGGGCTTACGCTCTTTATCTGAAAATACTTAAGCAGAAAAATACACCTTTAAATTTTTATACTCATAGTTGGGAAATCTATTCTGATTACCCGCGAATACCAATGACTGGCAAAAAGAAATTCATCCAATATTACAATATTGCAAGCTGTCAGCAGAAACTCTCTCGTTTATTAAAAGATATGAAATTTTCGCCACTGATAGAAGTTGCGAAAGCATATAGCTCTCAGGCTTTAAAATCATCATCGATGGGATTATAAATATCTGTCGTTCACTTTTCTGGTCCTAACAACAACTGCTGGCGTTCCATAAGCAACAACATGATCAGCGATATTACTTAAGACTGTAGATCCTGCTCCAATTACGGTGTGAGGCCCAATTGCGATTCCATGCTTCACCTTAGCTCCAACCGCAATGGTGGAGAATTCCCCTACAGAGACAGTCCCGCTAAGAGTAGCCCCCGGCTCGACTGCTGAGAAATCCCCCAATACATTGTCATGGTCAATCGTGGCTCCGGTATTAACCTTACAATGTCGACCAATCTTCGTGCATGGATTAATTACTGCACCTGCCATGACGACTGTGCCAACTCCAACCTCAACATCACGCCCAATCACAGCACCAGGATGAATTGCTATTGCAAAAAAAAGGGTCGGTTTTATTTTTAGTAATTTCTTTTCAACTTGAGATCTGGTCCAGTTATCACCGATAGCGATTATACAAGAAACATCTTGAGGCAGTGTTAATAGATCTTCCTCATTTCCTAACACAGCATAATCCATAACAAGGGAGCCCTTTGCTCTAGAGGAATCTAGAAATCCCAAGATCTGCCACGTTCCCATTTTTTCAAGGATGTCAGTGATAACTTTTCCATGCCCTCCGGCACCGAAGATAACTATTGGTTTGCGGTTCATCACCTATGAGTACTCCGAATTCAATATTGGATACAGTATTAATATTAAATCCAGCACTTTTTCAATTAGGTTGTTTTGTAACAATAACTGTTTTATTCTCTCCAAACTTTATAGTACATACGGTGTAGTTTGTTAAAATATGGTTG
>JAWXBT010000194.1:0-5083 GCA_034440315.1 bacterium | reverse complement strand
GGATGCTTTTCAAGCTTGTCGAGGCTATACTGCGGAAAACCTAGCCGTTATTCGTCATATCGGGTTAAATTTATTGTCAAGAGACAAAAAAAGTAAGGTTGGTGTCAAGACCAAACGACTCAAGGCTGGATGGAATAACAACTATCTTAAGGCTGTCCTTGAGGCTTTAAATATAGTCACTGTCTAGTTTTGAGTGATTATTAAGAAATATGTATTACTTTGTTAAGAAACGTGTGCGGTTGCCCTAGAAAATTGGGTTTGCGACTAGGTAGGCTGAAACTTAAGAGCGAAAGTAGTATAGAGTCAGGAGTGGCAATATAAATTAAGTAAAAAAGAGTTAACAACTATTTATTTTCTGAGATAATATTGCTTATACTCAGGGTTATTTTTTACTATATTATCTGAATCATATTGTGTCATCTAGAAGGAATTATACAAAAAGTAACCAGACATGGCAAACGGCAAGATATTAAGGCAGCTTATAAGAGCAGGCGCTTCGGGCGACTCTGCTGCCTTTCGTCTTGCATCAGAAGCGATTATTACTGAAGAGCGCCAAAAGCAACATCATCTATTAGCAAACGATCTTGAGCAAATTTTGTATGGTGAGCAATCAGCCCCTACTGTAAGTTCAAAAAAACTAATCCAAGACTTACCAGTAGATAAAGAACGTGGATTACCTCTACTAGATATTAAACAGCCCCAAAGATCATTAGACGAGATTATTTTACCAAATCAAAGCTTTATTGCCATTGAAGAACTATTGGAAGAACATCGACGACAGGATGTGCTTCGTAGTTATGGAATGCAAGCATCTAGCAGGGTTATTTTTTATGGACCTCCAGGTTGCGGTAAAACTTTGGCAGCAGAAGTAATCGCTTTTGAAATGGATTATCCCTTAGCCATTGTTCGATTAGATGCGCTGGTATCATCATACTTAGGAGAAACGGCTGCAAATCTGCGTAAAGTATTTGATTTCATAGCCAAAACTCCACTGGTTGTACTTTTTGATGAGTTTGATGCGATTGGTAAAGAGCGGAGTGATAGTGGTGAGCATGGCGAACTACGACGAGTGGTGAATGCTGTTTTACAAATGATGGATGCTTACAGAGGGCAGAGCCTTATTCTGGCGGCAACTAATCATGAGCAAATATTAGATTCTGCAATTTGGAGGCGATTTGATGAAACTATCGAGTTTCCTCTACCAAATGAAATTCAGCTAGTCGAAATACTAAAGCTGAAATTGCGTGGTATTCGCCGCCAGTTTGAACTTGATGATGAAAAACTCTTAAATAGTTTTATTGATTTAAGTGGTGCTGATGTAGAGCGAGTTATTCGTCGTGCAATTAAACGCATGATTTTAAAGAATCAAGAATTTTTATCTATTAAAGATATAAAAACATCCTTGGAAAGAGAAAAGCTGAAAAATTAAAAATAGAGATTATCAATGCCCGAAAATTATAAGCACTTGTCTATTGAGAGAGAGAATCTAGATAATGATCGTCGTCGCCCTAAAAGACCTATACCTATTTCTAAACCAGAGAACTTAAAAGCACATGCCCAAAAGCTATCTAACGATTTATTAGAAGCTATTAAACAATCAGGAGATCAAAGTTTTTCTGATAAAGACAACCATATCTTAAAGATTAATTATTCAGGAAGCTTGAGCTTCAACAACTTGGAACACCATGGTGTTGAGTTTGTCAGCCATGAAGATAAGCAAATCTGCATTGTATGTTCAAGCAAAGATGGTCTAGATACATTTATTGATCATCTTCAAAGATTAGGATCGAATGATGCAGATATTACTTATAAACAAGCTCTGGAATCTCTAGAAGGCATTGACAATTGGACAATTGAAGACCGAAAAAGTTGGGCTATTCAACATAAAGGCTTGCCAATAACAGAAACTTTTAAGCTAGATATTGAGTTGTGGCCAGTTTGTACATCTAACCATCCAAAACGAATCCAACTTTATACAAACTTTGAAAGATGGCTTACTGACAATCAAATTCGGCGTATCGATAGAATTAATCAAGATAGCTTGTTAATGTATCGGATTGAGGTTAACCAATCGCAGGCACAACTGATTCTTAATCACCGAGACATTCGTTTAGTAGATTTATTGCCTCAAACAGGGATTAGTTACCATCAGCTAAACGTGGACATTGCTCAAATTCCTCAAAATCTACCGATGCCATCAGCAGATGCGGCTCGCGTATGTATTCTCGATAGTGGCATCAACTCCAATCACCCTCTCTTGAAAACTGCTGTTGCTGAAAGTGAAAGCTATGTGCAAGGGCAGGATATAGATGACGATGCTGGTCATGGTACTGCGGTTGCTGGTATTGCTTTGTATGGAGATGTTGAAGGATGTACTGCCAACAATTTTTGGGAACCACAGTTTTGGCTGTTTAACGGTAAGATTCTTTACCGAGATCCTCATTCAGGAGAAGCCTGTTTTGATGAAAAAACAATCGAAAAGACGATTATTGAGGCTGTAAATTATTTTGCTGAAGAGCATGGCTGTAGGATCTTCAATCTTTCAATTGGTAATAGAAATGCACCCTACGATGGTCGTCATGTGCGCGGTATTGCCTATGTGCTTGATACATTAGCAAGGAAACACAATGTCTTATTTGTCGTTTCAGCAGGTAATTTTAATGGATCGGAAGAGCCTCCAATTCCTGAGCAAAGTTGGCGAGATGAATATCCTCGCTATCTGATAGATAATGCCAGTGTAATTATTGACCCTGCACCAGCGCTAAATGCGCTAACTGTTGGCAGTCTTGCTCGGCACAATGCTACTGTGAATTCACAGCGTCGTCCAGATGAGATAAATGAGCTATCACCAGCTTCTGAGAATCAACCGTCACCATTTACTCGGCATGGACCTTCAGTAAAGGGTGCATTAAAACCAGAATTAATGGCATATGGTGGTAATCTCGCTTCTCCCATCATTCCAGAAGGAAGACAATGGCGACCTGATATCCGAGGACTAGGAGTATTAACAATGAATCATGACTTCGTTGGCAATACTCTACTAAAAGAAATTTCTGGCACTAGTTTTGCTGCGCCATACGTCACACATTTGGCTGGACGGTTACTCAATGAGTATCCTGAAGCATCAGCTAATTTATTACGAGCGTTGTTAGTAAATCATGCCAAACTACCCCATGAATGCATCAATATTTTTTCCGAGGAAGCAAAAAAACAGTATGGGAATGCCACAGAAACAAAAAATCGTGAACTGGTACGCGAAATTGCTGGATATGGCAGTGTTGATGAAGATATTCTATTCCGTTCTAGTGAAAATTCTGTAGTTCTTATAGCAGAAGACAGTATTGAAAACGATGCTTATCAATTCTATGAACTGCCTTTGCCTGAAAAATTCTTGCGAAGTAACAGGGCAATTCGTGAAATTCGTGTAACCTTAGCTTATTCGCCTGTTGTACGTACTACACGGATGGATTACACTGCAACCAAAATCAACTATCGTTTGGTAAAAGGGAACTCGCTAGATGAAATTCAGCGATCATTTAATCATGAGACTCAAAATGAAACTGATTCGCGCAGTGATGATGTTGATGGTAAGCGCCGCATAATAAGTACTAAAATCAGAGATAAAGGAACTGTTCAGTCTTCTATTTGGATGCTTAAACAATTGAATCCAAACGAAAAATGGTTTGTTGTGGTTACTAGACAAGATCGTGACTGGGGAGTATCTTTGTCTTTAGAACAGGAAAATTATGCATTAGTTATTACAGTGACTGATAAAGAAAATCAGGAAGCTCAGTTATACACTCAAATCAAACAACGTATTCAGGAGCGTGTGCGTATCCAAGTTTAATCGATATTAAAATTGAATTTACGGATGATCGTTTTTATTTGTGTGGGTGATTTGGCGATCGCAATTTGTCAGAATTAGATTTTGGGCGATCGCTTTTGTCACGGCGATCGGTAACTAAAACATTTAAATGCTACGCAATAAGTTAGCTCCCAGCGTATAAGCATGAAGACTAGCTGGTCTAAATTCAAACTGTATTCCCTTATATTCAACATTGTTATCTGTAATAGTTCGACTAGTTACTAAAATTGGCTGGGACGTTTTTGGATTTTTCTCTATAAACTCCACGCAATTATCAAGTTCAGAATGCGACCTATAAGGGCGATCGCTCCACTTCACTTCCACGATCCAAGAGGGTAGTTGGTTAACCTTGTCTAAATGGACTATATCAACTTCTCCCGAATTCCATCGCGCATAGTAAAGCTCCACAATTTTGCTATGTTGCCACTGACTAAAGATAGCAGTTTCGGTAATTGATCCCATTGCTTCCGAATCTGCGCTAAGTTGACCAAAGAGAGCGGCTCTCATTGATGCATTGGTTAAATAAACCTTGAAACACATTACTCTCTTAAATCTCTTCGCATTTTGATCGATTCGCTCAACCCGTCTAATTAAAAATGCAGCCTCAAGGTACTCGATATAACGCTTAATCGTATTCTTTGCTACGCCAGAAGATTTAGACAACGCATCTAAACTAACCTCATTACCAGAGTTGTAAGCCAATGTTGTAAAAAGCCTGTTCAATTCTTGGATATCACTGATGCCGTAAAGACTTGGAAGATCGCGTAATAAGACTTTATCGATAATGTCGCTTTTAATATATTGACTCGGATCTTGTCTGATAGTCTCTGAAAAAACTGCCTCTGGATATCCGCCAAAATTAGGGCAACCGCACACGTTTCTTAACAAAACAGTAGACATTTCTTAACAAAGAAGAAATGGCAAAAACAAAACGGGAGAATTGAGCATATTTAGAATGGGAAGTCCAAAATGCTAGCAACAGTCAGTCCTGTAAGATTAATCGAAACACACTTTGGGAATATACGAGATCCCAGAGCATCGCACAGTATCCTGCATAAACTGCTCGACATATTGATAATTACGATTTGTGCCGTGATTAGTGGAGCCGATGATTTCGTCGCGATCGCCGAATATGGCAAAGAGAAACAAGAATGGTTGAAGACATTTTTGGAATTAGCAAATGGAATACCATCAGTAGATACATTCGAGAGATTATTT
>JAWXBT010000193.1:0-10878 GCA_034440315.1 bacterium | reverse complement strand
GCTTTATTTCAGGCTGTTTTTTTGAAACAACTTTTAGCTGGGTAGCTTTCTTAGACATTCAGATTCTCCGTTTAATTTAAAATCAATCTATTCGTTATTAACAAAATCCAAATAATTTCTTGAATTTTTCTGTAAGCACAGTGGATACCGTTAGTATATCGACTTTCATACCTTCCTGCTTACAGGAGGTAACTTTAATATTCTTATATCCACAAGGATTAATTAAGCTGAATCCCAAAGAACAATCATCGATGTTTAAAGACAATCCATGCATCGTGCACCACCGTGAGATCCTCACACCAATTGAAGCTATTTTAGCTTGCTGACTATTGGGGGTTTTGGTATCGCCGGGGCTGGTATTATTGCCTGTCTCTGATAGCTTAGTCCAGACTCCGGTTTTCCCTGAGATTCTTTCCGTATTTAGACCATATTCAGACAATGTATCAATAATACTCTGCTCTAGAATTCTCAAATACCAAGCAACATCTTTTTTATGCTTTTTTAGATCGATTATTGGATAAAGTATTAATTGACCTGGTCCGTGGTATGTAACATCGCCGCCCCGTTCTATTTGAAAAACAGAAACTTTCAGCTCAGAGAGTCTATCCTTATTAGCAAGAATATTGGTTTCAGAAGCACTGCTGCCTAAAGTAATTGTAGCAGGATGCTGACAAATAATAAGAGTATCGACGCCAGTGCCTTCAATTAATTCTTTCTGTAGACTCTTTTGTAGTTCCCAAACTTCTAAGTATGGAGTCACTCCAAGATTCATTACCTTCAATGGCAATAGTTCTGAAACAGAATTTAGACTTGTAGCCATAATTAGAAAGCAAACTATTCAATAAAAGTAGACACTCAATTAACAGTTAATTGGTCTACCCATAGCTAAAGCCATTGCTTCCATCATGCTCTCAGAAAGAGTTGGATGAGGATGAATTGTATCAAGCACACTTGCGGCAATTCCCTCATGAGAGCGAATTATTGCAGCTTCAGTGATTAACTCGGTAGCCTCTGAATGAAGAATATGAACACCCAAAACTTCACCAAGTTGATCATCGATTAATACTTTTATAAAACCTTCTGGTTCTCCAATCGCAACAGCTTTTCCAATTGCAGCGAATGGAACTTTACCAACTTTATATTTAATACCTTTGGCTTTCAGTGCTTGCTCAGTAAGACCAATTGAAGCGACTTGAGGTTGGCAATATGTACAACCCGCAATGTTATCGTATCGCATTGGGTGAGCATATTTTCCACAAGCAGCTTCAGCAGCGATAAGACCTTCATGACTTGCTTTATGAGCTAACATTGGAGGTCCAGTTACATCACCAATTGAATAATGATTGGGGGAAGAGGTTTTTAAGAATGGATCTACTTTAATAAATCCTTTGTCAGTTAATTGAATGCCAGCATTTTCTAAGCCGAGTCCATCTGTATTTGGATTAACGCCAATTGCAACTAGGCAAGTATCTCCACTCCATTTTTCTTCGCCTTGAGCTGTAATTATTGAGGCAGAAATTGTTTTACCTGCAACTTTAACATTTTCTAATTTTGCATTTGTTTTAATTGTCATGCCATTTTTAGTCATGATCCTTTCAAGTGCAGTTGCAACTTCTGTATCTTCAACTGGAAGAATCTGAGGCAACATTTCGACAACAGTAACTTTAGTTCCGAAGCTATTAAAGAAATAAGCAAACTCCATGCCGATTGCCCCAGAGCCAATCACCAAAAGTTTTTGTGGTAATACTCTGTGATTTAAAATTGTTCTGGCTGTATGCACAACCTTGCCGTCAACTTCGAGATTAGGTAATTCGCGAGCACGAGCACCCGTAGCAATAATAATGTCTTTATATGAATAGGTAGTTTTTTTACCAGAAGCATCAGTTACCGTGATCTTATTTCCTCTCTCAATGTAACCAGCACCTTTAACTACTTCGACTTTATTTTTTTTCATTAAGAAGTTTACGCCACCTTCCATTTTAGCAGCAACATCACGGGATCTCTGAACAACAGTTGGAAAATCAAGCTTAACACTGCCAACTTCAAAGCCGAATTCAGCACCGCGTTTAATATCATGGAAAAGTTGTGCAGCTCTAAGGAGAGACTTACTAGGAATGCAACCCCAGTTCAAACAAACACCACCAAGTTCGGTTTTTTCAATAAGAGTAACTTTTCGACCAAGTTGAGAAGCGCGGATTGCAGCAACATATCCGCCAGGCCCAGAACCAAGAACTATAAGATCACGAGATTCAGCAGTCATACTGTCGTTCCTAATTTAAAAAAGAAATTTCGAAAATTATTATGCATCAATACCATTATTCTTAAAAAGAATGAAATTCCCAAAATTCAGCTTGAAATCATCAAATTGCTAATATTTTTCTAATGTTATACCTAATATTCCATGACTATTTACATGTATATAGCGACTCTTTCATGGCTTTGTATCATGTTGGGTTATGTAAAAAGGTATGAGCTTAAAAAACATATACCATTAGTCCTTGTTGGAATTGGAACTGATATTCTTTTAGTTCTTTATCTAGAGGTAACTCGAAGTGCGATAGCCACAGCCGCTGAATTTTCCCTAAAACCTCTGCAACAAATTCATATATTATTTTCAACAATAGCTTTGCTGTTGTATTTTCCTACAATGTATTACGGTTTTAAAATGTTGATAACAGGAGAGCGAGGATCAACAAAGAAGGCACACATGAAAGTTGCAAAGTTGGCTCTTTTCTTTAGATCCTTAGGCTTTATTTTTATGTTTTCAATGTGGGGATTACATAATAAATAGCAACCGTGGCCAAACCTAAAAGTTTTGAAATAATTTTTGAAGATCAGAATCTAATAGTGGTTAATAAAACCTCTGGGCTTTTAACTATTCCAGATAGGTATGCTCCGGGCTTGCCAAATCTTAAAGATCTACTGATTGATTTATACGGAGATATTTTCGTTGTTCATCGTATTGATAAAGATACCAGTGGTCTAATTCTGTTTGCCAAGGATTCAGAAACACATCGGGAACTAAGCTTGCTTTTTCAAAATGATCAGATTTCAAAAGAATACTTAGCTCTCGTTGAAGGTCATCTGGAAACGAAAGATGGCCTAATTAACACCTCAATCTCTGAAAATCCTAAGAAACCTGGGAAAATGAGATCTGGAGGTGAAGACGCTAAGGAATCTTTAACTGAATATACAGTTTTAGAAGAATTTAAAAATTATTCACTTGTGCAAGTTAGACCCAAAACTGGACGTACTCATCAAATTCGAATTCACTTTCAATCGATTGGACATCCCTTAGCTGTTGATCCTTTTTATGGTAATAGAGATAAACTTTTTTTGTCTAACATCAAAAAGCGATACAAAGGTAAAGAAGAGCAAGAGGAGAAGCCCATAATGAGTCGTTTGACTTTACATGCAGCGAAGCTTTCTTTTCTTGATCCTAAGACAAAAGAAGTTAGAACTTTCGAGGCTTCAATTCATAAAGATATGAACGCAACCTTAAATCAATTGCGTAAACAGTTGGGTAGATAGTATAAGAAAGTAGGGACCGAATCGAATGGCATTTAGTTAAGGGATGAATCATTCGGTTTAGTCAAAAAATTTAAATTTTTTTATTTCAAGGCAATTATGGGACGTGGAGATAAGAGATCTAGAAAAGGTAAAATTTCAGTTGGGTCTTGGGGCAAATCAAGAAATAAAAAGAAGATTAAAATTAGAGTAGCAAAACGAATTGCTAAGGGAAAAATTGCTGCTAAGAAGAGAGTGACACCTGTAAAGAAAAGCAAGAAATCGAGCTAGTTTCTTAAACAGAGATACTCGTTAAGCCCGATTGATTGAAAGATTAATCGGGCTTAGTGCATTTTTAGTAGCCTGAGCACTTTCTAGTAGATCCTTTTTTCAAAAGAAAAAATTCAATGACTACCAAAAATTTGCCTAGAAATCCTGAGATTAGGAAGTTACTTAAATCATTTGAAACAATGCCTGAGTACCTAGAGGAACGCAGAAGAAAAATTCAGGCCGAAAAGGATTTTGCTAAAGCCGTATTTGAAGAGGCAATATTGAAATCCGGAATGATGGAGAGGCTTAAAAAACGAAAGTAATCCGCGATTTGCCGCACAAATGTTGAATTAAAGAATGTCACGATATTAGCCTTTTATCTCATAACATTCATACTTTATTTTGATTATTCAAACTGATTTAAAAAAAAATGAATTCTAGAATAGAAACTACTGCTCAATCAGTACTATTAACGCTAACTGCGTTTAGCTTTTCTGCGAAAGAAGTTTCTGCTACAGCAGGGCCTGGGGAAAATGGTTCAACTCTTACAAGCGCAGTCTTACCAAGACATGCTGCAACCCATGAAATTTTCTCTGTTCGCTGCGATCTCAAAGGGAACGTTGAGATGCAACTTTTATCTAAGACTCCTCAGCAACCTATAACAGTTGTTATTCCACCTCAGGTGGATACTACGTACACAGTTAAATCTGGAGATTCTTATTCAAAGATTGCTGCTAGGCCTGAAATTTATAATGATTCTCGAAAATGGTCATTGATAGCTGAAGCTAACGGCATTGCTGCAGATAAATTAAAACCTGGAATGGATCTTAAGATCCCTAATTTAGCTTATGAAGAAGCATGCAAACTTGAGCTGAAGTTAACGAATCTTCCAACCCATCATGTTCTTGAACCAGGAGAGTCAATATTCTCCGTTTCTGCAAAGGCATATAACGATGCTGCAAGATGGCCAATAATTGTTGCTCTTAATCCGGAGATTCAAAGTTTTTGTCCTGGGCAAGGTCAGTTACGAATTAGACCTGATTATGGAAGCGCAATTCTTTGTGACGGAAGTCATCTGAATCTTTTTCTTAATCGAGCAATATCACCAGTTTATTGTAAGGAAAATGCTCCTAATGATGTTCGACAGTTTGTTGAAAAATACGCTGACTCAGCGCGTAGAATTGAACAAAGATATGGCATTCCAGCTATGCTTTGTCTTGCTCAAGCAATGCTAGAAAGTGAATATGGTAAAAGTGCACCTGGCAATAATTTTTTTGGCATGAAAGCACCGAAACATTGGCAAGGAGAAACTCAAACTCTTAAAACTTCAGAATATGAGAATGGAGTTAAAGTTAGAGTCAGCGCAACTTTTTGTGCTTACAGTAGTTTCGAGGAATCTCTTTCTCACTGGGCAGAAAAACTTTGTCAAAGTCCCTATTATCGCGGCGTAGTTGCAAACTTTCTAAATCTGGATAGTTGTGTTCAAGCATTACATCAATCACCATATGCGACTGATCCTAAATACGATCAAAAAATTCATCGGATGCTTGCATATCTTACCCACGATCCTTCTGTTGTCTCAACTAAGAAAGATCAGGAAATTCCTGCAGGATGTTTTGCCTATAAAATTAAAGACGGTGATAATTTTTCCAAACTTGCCAAGGAATTTCTTGGCAATGGCAAACTTTACGGTCAGATAGAAAGCGTCAATCCTGGTGTAACTAAACTAACAATTGGCCAAGTTGTCTTCATTCCTAATAAAAAATCCTAGTAAAATGAGGCAATTAGATGTTATTTTTAGACGAACTTTTTGCAGCCGCATTATCACACTAAAGCTAGAATTTCTTTCATAACATACTTAGGAACATTAGGTTTTTCGTAAAAGCAAAGGTTACTTTTTGTGGTTTCAACATTAGTAGAAAAAAATCCCGAAAATACAAACTCGGTTGATCAGGAGGCAACTCCGGCAGGATCACACCGTCTGCAAACCGATACTAATCCAACTTACAATCCAAATACTGATCCTCAAAATATTGGGGCATTAGCTTCACAGATAATTCCTTCCAAATCTTCATATCGACAATCTCAACTCGTTGAGCAGAAGCGAGACGAAGAGTTAAGAAAACAAGACATAATTGAACAAGAGCGGATCGCTGAAGAAAAGAAAAAAGAATTAGAAGAAGAAGTCGAGGAGAAAAGAGGCAGCTCGACTCAGCCTGAAATTCAGTTGACAATTGAAAACCAATTACGTGAAATTGAACTTCACTTGACACGAATTGAAAAGCGCCGAGTTGAAGGTAAAGAACCTGAGAAGTCAGAAACAAATCAATTAGCAGATTCAATCAGTGAGGCTTTTACAACAGTTGAAGAAAAAAAAGGCATATTACCAATAGAAATCTTAAAACGCTTCGCAGACTTTAGTCAGAAATTATTATCGGATCCAGGAGCCGATAGAGAAGTAAAATTAAGTAGTGCTGATAATGCAATTGCAATTATCGATGATGTTTTAAAAACACATAAAAGTGAACTCTCAATTGCAGAATCAAGAGAGCTTACCTTAAGAACTTGTGAATTAAGAATTTTAAAAGCTGAAAATGCTGATATCTTAGGAAGAACTTCTGATGAAAGAGAAGCTTTCAATGAAAGATCTATTGGCGCTTGTAAAATTCTTTCTGAATTCGTAGCTCAAAATCCCAATGACATTAGAGCACAGAGCTTATATTTAAGAGCAATCACGGAAGATCATAGAATTGAAGACTCTCATTTTAAAGAATATGCCTGGCAGGAAGTAAAAACTATTAAAGCAGAGAGAGGAGATCAAAGCTCTGAATATAAAATCTACAAAGAGGAAGCTGAGGCTAGAATAATTGAGAAGTTAGCTTTAAGACTCTCAAATATTGAAGGCACAAATCCCGATACCATTCAAAGTAAAGCTTTAGGTTTGATGGTTTTGGCTGAAATTAGTCAAAAACGAGGAGAGCATAATCAGGCCTTAGCTTTATCAGAGACTGCCACCAACCTAAGTCAAAATGGCGATATTCAATTAAGAGCTATTAGATTTTTTTCGGATAGTGCTGAACTTGAAAGGGCACAGCAATTGCTTGCAAAGTTGCCCGAAGATTCTCTGCAGTATAAATCAGCCCTCACTATGGTGAGTGGAGCGGAAGCTCGATTTGATCCCGTAATGAAAGCTTATGCTGAAAGAACTGAAAAACTTATTAACAATCTTAATGATGCGCGTACCGATGTAATTAATCACGTCATGCTTCGTCATACTGGATACGGTTTTGATTTTGCAATTGATGGCAAAAACACTCTTAGTATAAAAGAAGAAAACAATATTAGTGATGTAGTTGCAGCAGTTTTTGAAATTCCCAAAGATAATATTCACGCTTCGCATCTTAAACTTTTAGCTGAAGCTAACCCCGATTTAAGAGATCTAATTTTAGAAGGCAAAGGTCAGATTAAAGCCGGAACGGAACTTTCCTTAGTCGGAACTCCACTAGGTACGAAAGTTGAAAGATTAGTTGTTGAAAAACAAATTTTAGAATTAGAAAGATCTCTTGATCCAAAAGTTATAACTCGTGGTGAGCCTCCACTTTCTGCAGAAAAGCAAGCCGAAGTACAAAATAAGCTTTCCGATTTAAATGAAAGATTAGAACATTTAAAACAAACTGAAGTTGTCGCGGATCTTTTAAGTGTAGTTGTTGGAGCAGAAACTGGTTCTAATCTTAAAAATAGTGAGATCATTCCGCGATTACAAACCTTAGAAACTTCTGAAAGCAATATTCGATTTCTTCTAGACTCTGCAGATCCTAGATCAAAACAGTTTGCTGGCGAATTATTAGGTGAGCTTAAAATTTCGGAAGGTAGGATATTTGCCGATCATGCAGTTCAAGCTTTCCGAGAAAATAATATTCCTGAGTTTAGCAGAGATCTCGATAGAAGCATTGCCACACTTAGCAAAGCCGCAAGAGATTCCAATATCGGCGCGGTTCAGCATTATGAAATAATGCAAACGATTACTACTCTTCGACAATACAAATCTAGAGCAATTAGAGATTCCTCATTACCTGAGGATATGACTATTTCAAGCATTTTTGCCTCTAGAATAGAAAATCCTGCATCAATAATTAAACTTTTAAATGATCCTCAAAGTGATAAATTAGAAGCCGAAAAAGCATATCGTGACTCAATAAGATCTGCGGCAATAGATTTACAATTAATAGCTAGTGAAAACTCAAAAAAAATTGATTCCGAATTCGTTGAGCAGCATGTAAGAGCTCTGGAGCGAAATTTTGTAAGTCTAGGAGTAACTCCTGAAAAGATCAAAGAAGATTTAGAAAGAGAGATCTCAGCGACTTCAGCGCTCTTTAATTCATTAAGTAATGATACAAAGTTAGTAATTCAGCAAAGACTTGACGAGGCTTCAAGACGTCTTAAAAATAATCCAAATTTTCCTTCTGAAAATGCTTTGATTGATGAGTATTTAAGACTTAAAGATGAATTATCAAAATCAATTAAAGAAAGTGATCGTGAGAGCTTTGCTAAACTTTTCAATAATTCAGATCTATTTACTACATACCTTTATCAAGTAACTACTCTTAATAATGAAGCAGCTACTAAAGAAGATATTGAGCTTATTCAAGGTTTAACTGATGCAGATCAACTTCGTACATCAGTAGATAAAATAGCTTCAGTAATTGATACTAAATCAAATAAAGATGTTGAAAAATTATTAACCGATATTAGAGCTACGGCAGATTTCTCAAGTTGGGAGCAGGCAAAGTTTGGAATTTTGGAAAAAAATCTTACAAAAATTCAAGCAGGTGTTTCAGAACAAACTTTTGCACAACTAAGATATCTTTTAGCTCGCTCGGAACTCCGCTTGCAAGCACTAGATGCTGGCTCTTACTTAGATCTTCATAGACCAGCGAAGGCTGAAGAAAGCATAAAGGGAAATTTTAGCCGTCTTGGTTTAGATCCTTCTGATGTAACTGCCGCCACTCGAAGTTATGTAAAAGGTGCAAATTTAATTACCGCGCAACACAATTTAGCATTAATTGTTACTGAAGCGAATAAATTTGGTGATCATCATTACAACAAAGATACTAAAAAATTTGAAGTTGGTGCTGGAGGAAAGGGTGTAGTAACCCATGCTGGTAAAGCCGATGAGTTTATCCAAGATGCTACTATAGCATGCAGACATCTTGGTGTATCGGGAAACGATTTGGCAGCCACCGTGGCTGGATTCATGGATGTAGTTCAACTTAAATTTGCAAATCCAGTTTCAGAAGATCTAAATAAATCATTAGCAGCAATAGAGGAACTTCGGAAAAGTGGTCTTACCCAAGTTGAGTTAAGTGGTAATAATCTTTTCAAGTCAGTAACTTTACCTACATTAGATCCAGTCTCTACTTATAAAGATTTTATTTCAAAATATAGTGCGCTAGGACTCAGAGACCTCAGTGAAGAGGATCTTCTACAGATCGAAGCCACTGAAGTTAACGAAGGGCGGGGAACTGCTTCAATAGTAATTCTTCATGCCGAAGCTACAAAAAAATGGCTGGATTACAATAAAGCATATAATTTAGATTTCTCTCCAGAAACCGCAACTCAGGAACAATTGGCAGATTTATGTAAACGAATTTACGATGCTGAAGGTGGCAATTCCAATTCTTCAATGGACTTTCACGATTTAAAATCTGTTAAAAAGCTAAACGATATAGCAGAGCTTCAATCAGTGGCAGTAATACTTCAATCCCGTGAGCAAAATGTACCTTACCTAAATGATGCATTGGCATATTACAGCGGCAATTTGCCTCAGGATCAAAGTTTAAGAATGCTAATTGAAGCGCGCGCACTTGAGAGTCAGAGATTTTGCCAACGATTCATTGTAAATGAATCAGAGAAAAAACAAGATCGTGAATACGATAGAGCTGGGGGTTGGCTAGGAATAACTGCCACTACAGTAACAAAAAATATGGATGCTTTTTACCGTGGAGTAAGTGCAGATTGGATTAGTCCGGAAAGAATAGGCAGAGGAATTAATAAAATAGTTTTTGGTGATAAACATGATGCCATCTACGATGACTATTACAAAGGATTTAATAATCTTGATGGTATAACAGGAACATTAGCTCATGGTTCTGTAAGAGTTTCCAATATTGGTGGTATGGCAGTTGGAGCATTTCTTGGATCGGAGTTTCTACAAGGAGGACGCATCGCAGGCTTAAGCCTTAGAATGGGTCAGATGAATTCTGTTGCTCTAGCTATGGCAGGACAACAAGCTTTCCGCGCCGATGATAAAATGTTTCATCTCTTAGATGAAAAGGGAAATTTTGATTATCACTTCAATGCAGCAGAAATAAAAATTGGTGATAGAGCCTATGAAGGAGGAAAAGCTTACCTTCAAGGTCTACTTTTTGCTGGGGGAACTCATCTTGCAACAAAAGGCATTGGCTTTTTAGGAAAAGCAGGATCTTCAGCATTACCTGAAGCTGCGACAGCTCTAACACAAAAAGCTACTCTTGCATTAAAAGAAGCAACTGTAGGAACTTCTATAGTTTCAAGAATGACATCAGGTGCGGTTATCAATGTGGCTAGTGATGCAGCAGTTGCTGCCGTGACGGGCCATGGTGGTGAACTAACTTTAGAAAGAATAATTGATTCAGCAATATTCGGTGCAGTTTTTGAAGGATTGGGTGCTCATAAAGCTGCCACACTGAAATCCAAAGCTGAAGCAAAAGCTAAACTTGAGCAAGTAGCAGCAAAAGATCCTATTGTGGCTGAAAAAATTATTGAAATTTATAATCTTAAAAAACAGCTTGCTGAGATGAAGGTTCAGGATAATCCGAGTTCCTTTGAATGTTATAAAAATGAAATAATAATTTCACAGAAAAAAGCTGCACTTGAAACCATGCTTAATCCGGATGGAGTTGCAGGAATTGGTAGCAGGATTGTCGACTCATTTGAGGCTACCCGCAGAGGAGTTGGCGAAGTTGCAAAAGCAACTCAGCGAGGCTTGGAATCGGTAAGTAGTAAAATCGATAAAGTTGAAAATTTTCTCTTAGTTGATTCTGTTAGCATTACAAAAAACGG
>JAWXBT010000192.1:0-9890 GCA_034440315.1 bacterium | reverse complement strand
TAACATATTATTATGCCAACAACAACTATAAGAACAAGACAAATTGAAGACGGAGCAATAACAAATGCCAAAATCATATCAGGAGCAGATATTGCTCTTACCAAAATAGCAAGTGGTAATCTAATTATTCTAGCCAACGGAAGTGTGGCTTTTTCCGCAAACGCAAGCATGGGTAATTTTAGAATTATTAATCTTCTGGATCCAACAAACGCACAAGATGCAGCTACAAAAGCTTATGTAGATGCTTTGGCTCAAGGACTTAAAGGAAAGCAAAGCGTAAGAGCTGCAAGTGTTGGTAATTTAACTCTCTCAGGAACTCAAACCGTTGATGGAACGGCTTTAATTGCAAGCGACCGTGTTTTAGTCAAAGACCAAACACTAGGTCAAAATAATGGTATTTACTTAGTTCAAGCTGGATCTTGGACGAGGGCTTTAGACCTTGACACTTGGCTTGAAGTCCAAGCTGCTTATGTTTTCGTCGAGGAAGGCTCAGTCAATGCTGACAGGGCTTATTTGTGTACGAACGATGCAGGAGGAACTCTTGGAACAACAGTTATCACCTGGGTTCAATTCGGAAGTGGGGGAGGTTTAGGTACTGGAAATTTTGTTACTAGAGAAACACCATCAGGGGCAATAAACGGCTCAAATACAGCATTTGCACTAGCATTTGCACCATCACCAGTAGCAAGTGAAAGAGTATTTCTAAATGGGGTTTTACAGGCACCAGGTGGAGGTAATGACTACACAATATCAGGAACTGCTATTACTTACCTAACAGCTCCAAGTAGTGGTGAAACTATTGTTGTAACTTACATGAAATAATATGCCAAAAACATTTCTTAGCCTAGAACAACTCAGACCCACGCAGTTCAATCTGCAGACGGCTAGCTATACTTTGGTTTTGACTGATAAAGACAAGCAAGTACAGATGAACGTAGCAACTGCAAATAATCTTACAATTCCACCTAACTCATCAGCTGCATTTCCAATCGGAACAATCATAACTGCATTTCAGTATGGCACAGGTCAAACAACTCTGGTTGCCGGAGCAGGGGTTACGATTCGAAGTGCTGCCCCAGTGCTTACTTTGGCAAATCAATACAGTTTTATCACACTGGTAAAAATTGGAACAAACGAATGGGGGGCCGTCGGAGGATTTAGTTCAAGTAATCGAGTTATAAGTGCAGCCAGTTACACAACAAACACAGGGACTTCTCTTGATATTAATCTTTGTGACTTGTTTATAATCACAGCTCAAGCTGGTGCTTTACTATTCAACAACCCGACTGGAACAGCGGTTGAAGGTCAGCAGTTATTAATTAGAATAAAAGACAATGGAACGGCACGAGCCTTGACCTATGGTGGTCAATTCAGAGCTTCAACTGATTTGGCTTTACCTTCGACAACTATTGTAAGCAGAACTTTATACATGAAATATATTCGGAATAATGTTGATTCTACTTGGGATTTAGTAGCCTTTTTAAATAATTTCGCCTAATGCCAATCTTAACTTTAACAGTAGACGGAGATGGAAACACAGTAAGCGGTTTTACTGCAGAAGGTGGAACTTTCACTCGGGTTCAAAGTGATGATGGGGATACTAGTAGATTATATTCTGCGGGGGCTAACGAAGTAAGACAATTTAGTTTGGTTGATAGTACCGGACTTACTGGAGCAACGATTAATTCAGTTACAGTATTTTCTAAATACAGGTCGCTTGATCCAGTTTCTAATACTTTTCAAATTGGAGTAAGAACGGCCTCCACTGATTATTTTTCTGCTAATAAAGACACAGTTACATCTACATCCTATATTTTATTTTCAGAGGTATGGGCAACAAATCCAAATACATCTGCAGCGTGGACTATTGCGCAGATTGATGCCCTGCAAATTGGAGTGAGAAAAGGAAATGCGGTCGGTGGTGGAGTGACCTTTGCGTATGCGGAAGTAGATTATACGGCAGGGGGTGGGATACTTAGCTCTCAATATTTAGGCTTTTTTTAACAATATTTATTTATAATTTTAACATGTTTATTTTACCTGGAATATTCGGACAAGGAAGATATGCAGCAAGCAGTGCTAGCCTTATTCTAGACACTTACCCAACAGCGATGGCGGTGTATAGCCTGAGAAGAATGAGAACTGCTTACAGTGGCGATTGTGTTCGTGTTAGACGGTCTAGCGATAACGTAGAGCAGAACTTTGGATTTGTTAACGAGGTGCTTGATACAGTAGCACTTTTAGCTTTCACAGGTGCAAATAGTGGGTTTGTAGTCACTTGGTTCGATCAATCTGGAAACGGATATAATGCAACTCAAGCAACTGCAGCTAATCAGCCTAGAATCGTTACATCAGGAGTTGTAGATATCGAAAATACTAAGCCAACGATTACATTTATTGACACCTCGCCTAGCATTTTAGAAACTGGTTTTATTACTAATAACTCAATTTTTGGAATTAACTTAACAAGCAATCACGTTTCTAGACTGACAAGGGTTATGTCGCTTCCAGATCACTACTCTTCGCCTGTCGGGTCAAGAGCTGGTGGAGGATCTTGGTGGGAATTTGAAAGAGAATATTTGGGTATTGAAATGGGATTTCACGGGGCTGGACAGTACTGGTCCGGCTATAGAATTCCAAGCGGATTAGGAACAAGAACCTCCATTGTATCAAGTGCAGGAACTGCTCTGAACCAATGGCAGAATGGAACAAACCAACATGTAAACCTAGGAATTTCTGCTTTTTCTTCTAATTTGAACGCTCCATTAAGGATTGGAGCAGGCAGTCAAGGAAACTCAGACGAAGCATTCGGGGGAAGCATGCCCGAAGTTATTTTGTTCAGTTCTGCGCTGAGTAATGCAGAGAGACTTGCTCTTCAAGACAACCAGAAGGCTTTTTACGCTACGCCATAATCAAATTACTATGGAAATAACTAAATATATTATTTTAAAAACAGAAGAGGAAGCCTTAGCCGTGTCAGAGGCAATGTTTGACCTGGTAGCTCTAAATAAAAGCCCAGACGATGTAACCAAATATCTGTTTGGAGTAGAAGTAAATGAAAAAACAGGCGAGGCTAGCTTAGTTATTCCAGACAAGGTTTTGAATAAAGAGCAGTCTGACCTCTTGCCAAATAAGAATTATCAAACTAAGGAAGAGATGGAGGCATTAGCCTGGTTTCCAGAAACAATAAATTTAAAATAAATATGTCACAACAAGATTTCACAAATTACATAAACAGCTGGATTGGCAAAGGGTACGACGGCGACAACTTTCCAAAGGGTTTTGAAATTCAGTGTACCGACTGGCCACCAAAGTTTATAATGGATTTTGGAGGGCTTGAAAGTCCTTTTGGAATGAGAATAAGCGGCGGGGCCAAAGACTGGTTTGAAGATTTTGGAAGAAGCGGGGCAAGGCCGGAGTGGAATGCTCAAAAAATAGCTAATACCCCGTCTGGCTTTCCAATGGCTGGAGATATAGTAGTTTGGGGTTCGAATTTAGGATCAGGCTATGGACACGTCGCAGTATCCGATTTTAACGATAATCCAAATGTTGTAAATGTAATTGAGCAAAATGGAATTGGCGGCGGAAAGGGCAGGGGCGGAGATGCAATTAGAAGATTTCAAAGACCACAAGCTCCACTTGGCTGGATTAGAATTCCTGCTATATATAATAAGATTTTCAAAGAGGAGGCCCCAAACGTTGACTCAAACACCCCGATTAACAACTGGGCAAGGAATTGGGACAAAAGATTACAGCCATGGGGGGAAGATGATGGCAATGATTATGGCCATTTTAGGGGGTTATGGTACGACAAAAAATATGAGCAAATTCTTAACATCTTCGCAGAGAGAATAAGAGAGTTACAAAAACCTAAGCCAGTGACAACAGCAGTCGATTCAATAATTAAACCATCTATGCCCACATTAACCCTGCCAACCAACGAGGCCCAAGCAGCTCCTAACTTAGACAAAGAGATAGAGCTAGCCAAAGAAATTGAAACTTTAAAAGTGGATCTCGAATTGGCCAAGTTGCAAATTGTCAAAAAGCCAGCCTTTGAAATACCTGAACGCCTTAAAAGCAGGAAGTTTTGGAGTGCTATTTTTGCAATTGCTTACACAATCACCTCAGTATACAAGCCTGAGTTACAGTCCAGCGTTTTTGAAATCCTTTCAGTAGTCGGGGTTTATATAGGTGTGGAAGGTATTAATGATATAATTAACCCTAAAAAATAACATGAAAAATTATCTCACAAAATTAGTAAACGAAGAGAGCAAGCTGACCATCTCGGCCCTCATGTCGCTGGTGACAATAGGCTATTTCATGCAAGTAAAAGACGGCTTCTCAAACTCGCCACAGAACGTCTTTGTGGTTTTTTGTGTCAATCTCCTTCTTTATTTTATCATCCTAGCCACCATCGAGGCACCAATAAAATGGTACTGGAAAGCTAGCACTATAGTCGCTGCCACCACCGCCCCTCTCTTTTTTGAGTTTTCTATTGACCCCGTGATGGCGGTTTTAGCCAGTGTGACAATTGGGTTGTATTATTATCATATAACGCCTCTTCGTGTAGAAGACATTGAAATAAGGAGAAAAGAGATTGATAATCTTGAGTATATCAAACAAGCAGTCGACACAATTCTTAAAAGACTATAAAATATAAACATATGGATTACCTCAGTACATTATTTCAAATCATAACCATTGCTTTTATTCCTGGCATAACCTGGCAACAAATCAAGATAGACAAGCTTGAGAAAGACAAAATCAGGCTTATCAATATTGTTTATGAGTTCGCCGAGGCGGTGACGATGAACCATAGGGGGAAAGCCAGAGCGGAGAAGGTGAAGACTATTAAAGAGAAACTGGAGAAGATATTAAATAATTAAAAATATGGCTTACTTAAAATATATAATAAAAGATTCTAAAAGATTTGAAGACTATATCGTCAATCGGAAGCTGTACGAGGGGGACCATTTCGACGTGTTCAATATAAAGCAATTCGAATACTACACGGATCCTAAAAGGCAGTACATAGCCTATAACTATCCAGAGATTTTAACGAATGCTTTTAACAATCTGATTTGGAGCGAAGAGCCAACTATTAGCTTTAGCAGTCTAAAAAATCAAGAGTTTTTTGAGAATTACCTTAGTCACGATGGCTTTTTTATAAAAATGAGGCAGGCCACAGAAACTTGCTCGCATTCGGGCGAGAGTGTTTTACAGTTACTCATAGATGAGGCAGAGGACGGAAAGTACCAGGTGTGTATGTCTCAGGTTGAAAACTCGATGTGGTTTCCGATATACGATGAAAACAACCCAAGCAAGCAAGCCAAAGGGCATATAATCTATTTTGAGAAGCAGGTCGGGCAAAATAAAGGGGATCTTGCTATTCTACTTGAAATTCATCTCCCAGGCCAAATCATCTGGGAAGCTTACATAAAAAAAGCAGGCGATAAAGACTTCACGTCAGATTCTGTGATGTCGCATTTCAGCGAGATGATGGAAAACGTGCTAGTAGACACGCTTGAGCCTAGTGGAGGCGAGGGCTTAAGTTATAAAACCAACTGTAAATATCCTTTAGTATTTCATTTACCAAACCACAAAACGTCTGGGAATTTTTACGGCAAATCTGATTACACAACCCCCGTGGTAGCTAAGGTGTTTGCGATGAATCAGAATTACAATCAAATTCAATACGTACTTAAAAAGCACGCCCATCCAAAAATGATAGTGCCAAAAGAGGTGATTAAACAAGCTATTGCACAGGTTACCTCCAGCGACGGTGAAGCGAAAAACCTAGGCTTTGACACTGCGGAGAAAGCACAGAAGCTATTCGTAGGCGATAAGTCACTATTTGAGACAATCGTAGCTCAGAAGCTTATTGATAAGGTAGAATTTTACGGTGCTGATATAAACAGTTCAGACCCTAAATATTTGACTTGGGATGGTAATTTAAACGAAAGTCGTGAGCAAATAAACATGTTAAAGCAAGCTTTATTTGAAGAAACCCAGTTAGCCAAGGTCTTGATTGACCCAGACGTAAGCCTAGGAAGTGCGAGCGGAGTAGCTATTCTTAGAATGGCACAACCGTCTTTACACAAAGCGGTGATGAAACAAGCCTATATAAGGGACGTGATGGGTAGAGTGATTTATAGCATTTTAGACCTAGCAAAAAACGCCAACGTCGAAGGGTCCGAGGGGTTAGTGCCAGAAATTCCGTCAATCACGTTCAGAGATGGTCTAGTAAACGATATAAAGGAAATGATAGATAATCAGGCCCTTTTACTTGATAACCAGCTTACAACTAAAATTGATGCAATAATGCGCACTCAAGATTTGAGCGAAAAGCAAGCCCAAAATAAATTCAACGAGATCCAGAAAGAGAATAGTTTATTTACACCCGATGGGGAGGATTTGCCAGCTAATAATTAAAATTAAATTATGCACTTTTGGGAAAATGTATATGGCTTTAACTTCTTTGTATTTTACAGGGACGACCCTAAGCTAGAAAAATTCAAAAAAAGGCACAAAATAGATTTGGAGGCTAGTGGGTTTGCCCAAACATCTTTTCATGATAATTGTTCACCGTATTACAATCAACTTGTTTTATTTACTTTTGACCCTGAATTTAAACAAAAGCCCTTATGGAGGCAAGTAGAAGTTATCTCTCACGAAGCTTGGCACGCGACAGAGCTTTGTTTATTTTATGCAGGCTGTGGGGTAGATTTACGGAATGTAAACGAACACTTGGCCTATTATGTAGGCTTTGTGGCTAGAAAACTAACTAAACTATTAATATGTTCGCAGGTATAACAAAAAAGGACACCACCGCTCTAATCAGGATTTATAAAGAGGCCGAGCAAGATATTATAGCTAAAATTGCTAAAACTGATTTTCTCAAGCGGGCTGATAAAGAAAAAACCCTAAAGCAGATTCAGAATATCTTGGCAGGATTGTACGAGCCAACCCAGACATCTATCTTTGAGGGTACTAAAAGCGAATATGATTCGGGTGTTAAAGAGGTTCAGAAAGCCCTGGAAAAAGTAGATTTTAAAGGCGGTTTTAGCTTAGTTGATAAAAAAGCAACTCAATTTGTTTTAGAAAATTTAAAGGATATTCAAGAAACAGCTTTTAATGATGTTAAGCAGGTTTTGAGCAACTCTTACTTAAATATCCAAAGCAGTCTGAATTTAATTTCCAGACAGGTTAAGAATGAGCAAGCAACCGAGATAGCGAACCAACTTACAAACAAAATAGCCAGGGGCCAAGTCCTAGGTACGTCCAGGAAACAAATCTCAAAAAGGCTAGCTGATTTATTAACTGAAAAAGGGATTACTGGGTTCAATTATGTGACCGAGAAAGGCGGGCAAAGGAATTTGTCTTTATCTGCTTATGTAGAGGGATTGACTAGACAGACACTTATTAATTCCAGGGCTTCTGCGGTTGTAAGTACGGCTCTGGAGATGGGTCAGGATTTATTAAAGATTAGCACTCATTCGAATCCGTCGCCTATGTGCAGCCCTTGGGGCGGTAAGATAATTTCAATTACTGGAAAAACGCCTGGATATCCTTTGTTGTCAGAGGCTTTGTTTAATGGTGATTATAAGAGAGGGGGTATCCATTGGCGGTTTTGTCGTCACTCCCTAACCATCTACATTAAAACAAACATACAATTCAACTAGCCCCCCCTCTTGCATGCACAGGGCCTTTCTGCTAATATCTGGCTGAATCAAGAGTACCCCGCCGAATATTCTTGTAATTAGCATGGCGTAAAAGCTATAAAATATGTCAACAGACCCAAACAACTCAGCGGACCAAACTAAGCAAGATCAGGAACAAACACAAACTGATGATTCGAAAAGTCAAGAATCGAAAGCAACTCAAGATAGTAACAAGGATAAAAACTTTGAAGCTCTCAGGAAAAGCAACGAAACACTAGCTAAAAAAATTGCAGTATTCGAAAAGGAGAAATCCGACTCTGAAAAAGCCAAACTTGAGGAAAAAGGAGAAATTCAGAAACTATTAGATATTGCGAACAAGGAAAAAGATGAAATTTCATCTAAGTATCAGACTGAAAAAAGACAAAGCTTACTTGAGAAAGAATTGGCGAAATCTGGAATCAATGCTGAACTGATAGATTTAATCTTGCCTTCAATCACATCTCAAATAGAATTTGACGAATCTAACCTTCCTAAAAATCTAAGCGAGGTTGTGGATAATCTTAAGGCAAACAAACCAAGTCTATTCGCCGAGCTTAAAGCTGGACCTGCTGGAAAAGTAGGTGCTGGAGTCGCTAAAAATAGTGAAAATCAGACACTGACTAAAGAAAAAGCAGTTTCGATTCTGACAGAAAACAAATCAAACTCCGCATACAAAGGGTACACAGACAAGGAACTCTACGATGCAATCAATTCATAACAACCCCTATCAATACATATTAATATGCCTATAACAACCAACGCTTCAATTGCGCAAGCCAAATCAACACTTTTAGCTAACAGACTTCTTAAACCTTTAGCTTATAACAACGTTTTAAAACAATTTTTCAAAAATGACAGTGAATTTTTAACAAGCACAGGTTCATATTCAAGAGGTGCTACTCTATCTATCCCAATCGTACCAACAATTACAACTAACATTGTAACTTCAACAGGTGGAAGTGTAACATATCCTAAACAGACTTTGACTAGTGTTGCTTTGACTCTAGAGTCTATTGCAAGCACTCCTTTCTCAATTAACGATGCAGATATTACATTATCCAATATTAACCCTGAAAATGACATTCTAGCCGCAGCTGGTGCTCAGCATGGTAATAGCATTGAAACTGTATTAATGCTTGACACTTTTAACCTAACTGGAATCAACGGTAATGTAGTTGGAGCAGCTGCTACAGCAACTAATTACAAACTTTTATCTACACTTTGGAAGGCTTTCTTCGACGCTAAAGTTGATAAAACTCAAACTAAAGTTGTTATCTTACCTTCTGACCAATACACAGAATTGTTACAAGATACTACAGTTTCAAGACTTGCTAACCCAGAGGCTTCTTCAACTTTATCAAATGGTATTATTTTAAGTACTCTAAACATGATAATCTTACCTTCTAATGCGACTAGAGTAGGTACAGATTACACTAACCTTGCAGCACTTTCAGCAATTTCCACAGCAGTTGGGTTTGCGTTTACAACTGATTCAATCGTAGGAGCTATTAGAGAATTACCTACTGCGGGAAATGGCCTTGGTGTTAATCAGACTATTGTTAGAGACGACACAGTCAACATGGCTACACGTTTGACCGAATCTTACAATCCTAATGTTATCGGTGGAGACAAAAACTACCACATGGAAACATTATTTGGCACTAAAATCTACAGACCAACTACAGTATTCCCAATTTTAGGAGGTGTTGCTTAATCTTAATTTAATAACTTATGTTTAGTCTAATCAATCAATTTGGCAATAAATTCACTTGTGAATTATCCGAAGTCCCAAGATACCTTGAGTTTAAAGCGACTTTTGAGACTGAAAAAGACAAAGCTTCTTACGAAGCTAAAAGTAAAACCCCTCAAGTCAAACAAGAAGCTGAGGTAGAAGCCCCAAAAGCCCCAGTCACCGAGCCAGAATCTACAGACCCTCTCAAGCTAAAAACCAACAAGGAATTACTTGAGATTCTTTTAAAGCTAGACCCACAGTCAACTTTCGACGACCGAACAGTAAAAGCTGACATTATTGAAGCTATTAACGTTTTCCAATCAGAATAACCTAAATTATGACCCCTCTAAGACAGTATACCTCGCCTATCGTTATCTCTCAAATATGTGAATTAGCAGAAGGGGACATCTCCGACAAGCTAATCAATCAAGCTGAGAGCATGGTAGACCTTTATATAT